>SXKB01000100.1 GCA_005778215.1 Actinomycetota bacterium
ACCAGACGGTCCATCGGTACCGAGCGCTCCATGTCGCTCTTGATGTCGTCGATGGCCTTGCGCTGGTCGGGCGTCTCCACGAACGGGAACGCCTGCTCCATCTCCTGTTGCCACGGCGTGTCGATCGCGAACGCGTGCCCGGGGGAGTTCACCCGCTTCTGGTAGAGCACCACCAGTTCCTGTGCGATCTCGCGCACGGCGCTGCGCACGCGCGAACGCGCCTTCGCGAAGTCGGCACCACCCAGGCGGTGCAGCACCGGTGCCTCGCCGCCCACGTACTGGCGCAGCGTGTCGATCTGGTCGCTCGGCACGTACAGCTTGTCGCCGCCCTTGTACGCGAGCAGCAGGTAGTCGCGTTCCACACCGCCGATGGTGCGCTTCACCATGCCCTCGTACTGGCCCACGCCGTGCTGGTAGTGCACCACGTAGTTGCCGGGCTTGAGGTCCTCGAACAGGCCGGTGCCCTGGCGCTTGCGCGGGCGGGCCTGGCGGTGCGCTCGGCGGCGGCCGGTGAGGTCGGCCTCGGCCACCACCGCCACCTTCGCCTCGGGCACGGTGCACCCGCGGTGCAGCGGCGCGACCGTGATGTAGCCGCCCGGTCTGGTGAGGTCGGTGTCGGGGCCGGCCATCGAGAAGTCGAGGCCGCGGTCGAGCAGCAGCGATGCCAACCGCTGCGCCGAGCCGGTGCCGTCGGCCGCCACCACCACGCGGAACTTGTCGACCAGCAGTTCGCGCAGTCGGTTGGCGAGGCCTTCGCCGTCGCCCACCACCGGGCCCCAGCCACTGGCGTTCACCATCGGCGAATCGGGGGTCTCGGGCACGCTGCTCACGGTCCAGGTGGCCTGACCGGCGGCGAGCAGTCGGTCGGTCTCGGCGTGCAGGCGCGGGAAGTCGAGGTCGGGGTCGCGGCCCCACGTGCTCGCGAGCGCCTTCGCCAGGTCGTCCTCCTCGGCGAGCAGGTCGTTGGCCCGGTCGCGCATGCGACGCGGCTCGACCAGCACCACCTTCGCCCGTTCGGGCAGCAGGTCGGTGAGCAGGCGTGGCCGGTCGACCAGCCACGGCAGCCAGCTCTCCATGCCGTCGAACAGCTGGCCCTCGCTGAGGCGCTCCCACTGCTCGCGGCCCCACGGCTCGCGGCCCACCAGCGTGGCCGCCCGGTCGCGTACCTCGTCGCTGGGGATGAGCTCGCGTGCCGGGAAGATGCGAACCTCGTCGAGGTCGTGCGTGCTGCGCTGGTCGTTCACGCCGAACTCGGTGAGCCGGTCGACCTCGTCGCCCCAGAGGTCGATGCGGATGGGTGCGTCGGCGGTGCTGGGGAAGATGTCGATGATGGCGCCGCGCTTGGCCACTTCGCCGCGGTGCTCCACCAACTCCTCGCGGCGGTAGCCGAAGTGGACCAGGGTGGACAGCAGTTCGTCGGGGTCGAGCACGGCGCCCTTCGCCACGTGCACCGGGTCGACCGTGTCGGCGCCCGGGCCGAGGTGCTGCAGCAGGGCGCGTACGCCGGCCACCACGACACGCGGCGCCGAGTCGGGTTGGCGAAGACGCCACAGCACCTCGAGCCTCCGGCCCATGGTCTCCACGCTCGGGCTGACGCGCTCGAACGGCAGTGTCTCCCACGCCGGGAACAACACGACGTCGCCGGTCGGCATGTACTGCGCGAGGTCGTCGAACAACTGCCCGGCGTCGGTGCCCGTGGGGCAGGCGATCACCAGCGGACGTCGATCGCTGAGCTGCGCGAGGGCGGCGACGCTGATGGCTCGGGCGCTCTCGGGCACGGCGATGAACCCGCTCTCCGAGCCGATGGCCTGGGTGAGCGCGGGTTCGTTGCGGAGCAGACGGGGCAGTGCGGCGAGCGACATCCGACCGGCCAGGGTATCGGTGCCTGGCATCGACCTACCGTGGGCTGTCACCATGAACGGGTGAACAAGCGTGCAGTGTGGCTGGCAGGTCTCGTCGGAGTGGTTGCGATGCTCGCGGCCGGTTGCAGCAGCGACGAGTCGGCCGGCGACACATCGGCCGCTGCCGTGTCCACCACGCAGGGTTCGGTCGACACGTCCGCCGAGTGCGCCGCCGGCAGCTGGGTGAGCACGTCGATGGACGCGCCGTCGCAGGCCGGCATCGGCGACGTCACCCCCACCGGTGGCGGTGACGGGATGGTCATCGACATGGCCGGTGACGGCACGTTCCAGATCGACTTCGGTCCGATGAATCCCACCACGGCGACGTTCGTCACCGGCTCGCAGGAGGGCATCCTCGAGACCACCTTCTCCGGTGTCGGCGAAGGCACGTGGAGCCCGGGCGGTCCGGCCACGTTCGCCGACTTCGACACCGTGAAGGCCACGGCCACGCTCACGCTCGGCGACACCGTGCCGCCGATCTTCGACGAGACGCTGACGCTCCTGAACGCCAACCGCATGCTCGGTGGCCAGCAGGTCGGCGTGTTCACCATCACCGACTGCTCGGCCGAGACGCTGGTGCTGACCTCGCCGTTCCCGGGCGGCACGATCGCCATCACCGCGGCACCCGCGGCGGCCTGACCGCGGGCGGGCCTAGTCCTCGATGACGTCGAGGCCCTGCTCGCGCAGGCGTGCGAGGTTGGCGAGCATGCCGTCCAGCACCTCCGGCGGATGGCCTTCCCACCCGTCGAGTTCGTGCACGACCCGGAGTGCGTCGCGTGTGCGGTACGACTGCGTGATGTTGCCGGGGAACCGCTTGTTGGTCACGTTCGGGTCGTCCTCGAACGGCCCGGTGGGCTCGACGACGTAGACGTGCCCTCGCTCGGGGATGCCGGCGAGCGCCGTGGCGAGCTCGGCGCCCCACACCGCCGTCTCCACCAACGCCGAGAAGTACACGTGGTTGGCGATGCGGCCTTCCTGGAAGTTCGACCGGTGCCCAGGCACCAGCAGCGTGCCCACCTCCACCGCGTGGCGGGTGCCGTGGAAGAACGGACCGGTGACGTGGTCGTAGTGGTCGAACGTGACCGGGATCCACTCGGCATTCGGATCGTCGTTCACGGTGATCCTCCCTCGACGGGCTCAGAGGCCGTTGAACTTCGCCATTGCCGCGTCGGCACCCTCGGCGACGATGGTCTCGACGGCGTCGGCGGCGCGCTGCACGGCCACGTCGAGCAGTTCGCGTTCGGCCTTCGGCATGCGCGACAGCACGTGGTCGGCGCCGCGTTCCTTCGACGGCGGCTTGCCGATGCCGATGCGCACCCGCACGTAGTCCTGCGTGTGGAGGTGCTGGGTGATGCTGCGCAGGCCGTTGTTGCCGGCCAGGCCGCCGCCCACCTTCACCTTCACCACGCCGGGCGGCAGATCGAGTTCGTCGTGCACCACCACCAGTTGCGCCGGATCGGTGAGCTTGTGGCGGCGCCACAGCGCGCCCACGGCCTCACCGCTGAGGTTCATGTAGGTGGTGGGGAACGCCAGCACCACTCGCTTGCCGACGAGGCGCGTCTCGCAGACGGCCGCCTTGTCGCGGCCGACCTTCATCTTCTCGCCCAGCCGTTCGACCAGGAGGTCGACGACCTCCTGCCCGACGTTGTGGCGCGTGCGCGCGTACTCGCGTCCGGGATTGCCCAGGCCGACGATGATCGCGTCGATCATCGCGACGTCAGGTCACTCGGCGGCGGCGTCGCCGCCCTCGGCGGCAGCCTCGGCATCACCCTCGGTGTCGGCGCCGGCGTTGGCCGCCGCCGTGATGAGGATGGTGACCACCGGCATGTCGGGGTCGCCCGTGGCGGTGACGCCCTTGGGCATCGGCACGTCGGCCAGACGGATGACGTCGTGCGGCTGCATGTCGGTGATGTCGATGACGAACTCGTCGGGGATGTTGCCCGGCGTGCAGCTCACTTCGATGCTGTCGACGGCCGGGTCGACCAGACCGCCCTCGGCGACGACGGCCTTGGCCTCGCCCTCGAGGCGCAGCGGCACGTGCACCGTGAGCTCCTCGTTCATGTTGACCGTGAGGAAGTCGATGTGGCTGACCGTGCGCTTGATGGGGTGGCGCTGGAGTTCCTTCACCACGGCGGGGTAGGTCTTGCCCTCGACCTCGAGCGACAGCACGGTGTTCACGCCGGCTGCACCCGAGAGCGCCAGGCGCAGCTCGCGGCGCTCGACCGAGACGCTGAGGGGGGACATGCCCTGCCCGTACACCACTGCGGGGATGTGACCCTCGGCGCGCATGCGGCGAGCGGCGGCCGAACCGGATGCGGTGCGGGACTGGGCGACGAGCTTGGTGGACATTGCGAACCCTCGATCAAGGCGTGAAAAGAACGACGTCGCAGCCTACCGGTGCATGCGCCCTGCGACAATCGGGCGCCGGAAACCCCAGGGAAACCGGGGTGGGGAGGGCGATCAGGCCTGGTTCTCGCCGCCGAAGATCTCGCTCACGCTGGAATCGTCGAACACCGCATTCAGCGCGTCGGCGATGAGCGGGGCGATGCTGAGCACCTCGATCTTGTCGATCTGCTTCTCCGGGGGGAGGGGCAGGGTGTTGGTGAGCACCACCTTGGTGATGACCGAGTTCTTGAGGCGGTCGATGGCCGGGCCGCTGAGCACGGCGTGCGTGGCCATGGCCCACACTTCCTTCGCGCCGCGGGCCATCAGCACGTCGGCGGCCGACACGATGGTGCCGCCCGAGTCGATCATGTCGTCGTTGAGGATGCACAGGCGGCCCTCGACGTCGCCCATCACTTCCTTCGCCTCGGCCACGTTGGTGGTGCCCTTCGGGCGACGCTTGTAGATGAACGCGAGGTCGGAGCCGATGTCGCTGAGGTGCGACGCCATGCGCTCGGCCACCTTGATGCGGCCGGCATCGGGGGCCACGATCACGGGCGAGGTCGCGTTCTGGCGCACGAAGTTCTCGAGCACCGGCATCGCCGTGAGGTGATCGACCGGACCCTCGAAGAAGCCCTGGATCTGGCCGCTGTGCAGGTCGATGCTCACCATGCGCTTCGCGCCGGCGGCCTTGAACAGGTCGGCCACCATGCGGGCGGTGATGGGTTCGCGGCCCTCGGCCTTGCGGTCCTGGCGGGCGTAGCCGTAGAACGGGCAGACCGCGGTGATGCGCTTGGCCGACGCGCGATACGCGGCGTCGATCATGATGAGCTGCTCCATCAGGGAGTCGTTGATGGAGCGGCCGTCGTGACCGCAGTGGGTCTGCATGATGAACACGTCGGAACCGCGGATGCTCTCGCCGAACCGGCAGCGGATCTCACCGTTCGCGAACTGCACGAGACCGGGATTGCCGAGGTCGGTGCCGAGGTGCTGGGCCACTTCCTCGGCGAGCGCAGGATGCGTGCGCCCCGAGTAGAGCGACATCCGCTTGGTGGTGACCTTCTCCATTGCTCTCCCGCGTGCTCGTGCGTCAGTCTGCAGGCGCAGTGTAGAAGGCGCCGGTCACCGCGTTCGCATGCACGTGACTGCCGGTGGGCAGGAACGCATACGGACCGACGCGGGCGCCCTCGCCGATCTCGCTGTCGCGGCCGACGGCGTGCTCGACCACCGCGCCGTCGCCGACGGTGCAGTCGACCAGGCGGGTGTCGGGCCCGATCTCGCAGCCGTCACCGATGACCGTGTCGCCCTGCAGGATGGTGCCGGGGTACAGCGTGACGTCGCGGCCGAGTTGCACGGTGACGTCGACGAAGGTCTGTCGTGGGTCGAGCATGGTGACGCCGTTGAGCAGCCAGCGCCGGTTCGTACGGCTGCGGAGTTCGCGCTCGGCCAGTGCCAGTTGCCAGCGGTCGTTCACGCCCTGGGTCTCGGCAACCGGTACCTGCACGCATCCGATGCGGTGGCCCATCGCGGCCAGGCTGCCGACGACGTCGGTGAGGTAGTACTCGCCCTGCGCGTTGTCGGGGCTGAGGTGGCGCAACGCCGGGCCGAGCAGGTCGCGCCGGAACGCGTACATCGAGGTGCACACCTCGCGGATGGCTCGCTCCTCCGGTGTGGCGTCGCGTTCTTCCACGATGCGCAGCACACGCCCGTTGCCATCCTTCGACGGTTGGCGGATGACGCGGCCGTAGCCGGTGGGGTCGTCGAGCACGCTGGTGATGAGCGTTGCGGCGTACTGATGCGCGTTGTGCGCCGCCACCAGTTCGTCGAGGGAGTGCGCCTGCAGCAGTGGCGTGTCGCCCGGCAGCACCACCACGGTGGAGGTGTCGTCGAGGTCGTCGCCGGGGAACGCGCTCAGCCCCACCATGGCGGCGTCGCCGGTGCCGCGCTGCACGGTCTGCTCGACGAACGTGACGTTGGCCCACTCGGGCGCCTGCTCCTGCACCTTCTTGGTGACGCGCTCGGCACCGTGGCCCACCACCACGACGGTGCGTTCGGGATCGAGGCCCTCGAGTGCATGGATGACGTGCATCACCATCGGGCGTCCGCAGATGAGGTGCAGTGGCTTGGGGCGGGCAGAACGCATGCGGGACCCTTCGCCCGCAGCGAGCACGATGGCGGCGACCGTCATGACCCTGTTCTATCGCGTGCCGCGGCGCGGATGGCCGTCGGTTGGAACGTGGTGGCGCAGTGCCGGCACCAGAACCCCTGCTCCAGTTCGGTGCCGCACGGACCGTGCACGAGCACGATCTCGGCGTCGCCGTCGGCCAGGTGGTGCTCGCCCCACCGGATGAGGGCGACGAGCGCAGGGGAGAGGGCCACACCTGCAGGGGTGAGGCGGTACTCGTAGCGCGGTGGGTGGGCCTGGTACTGCTCCTTCGCCATGACGCCACCGTCGACGAGTCGGCGTAGGCGGTTGGTGAGGATGGGCCGGGCGATGCCGAGGTCGGCCTGATACTCGTCGAACCGGCGCAACCCCCGCAGGGCCGCGCGGATGATGAGGATGCTCCACCGGTCGCCCACCAGTTGCAGCGTGCGCTCGAGCGTCGTCGCGTCGGATGCCGGGCTCGCCATGTCCGGGACTGTACCCGCACCTTCGGGTTCTGATTCGAAACTCACCAGCGGGTAGGGTTCTGAAATGGAACTCACTGAGCGGCCCGTCGACGAGTTGATGGCCGAGGCGCGTGCCGTGCGCGACCGGGCCCACGGCACCCGCATCACCTACTCGCCGAAGGTGTTCATCCCGCTCACCATGCTGTGCCGCGACAAGTGCGGCTACTGCACGTTCGCGCAGCCGCCCGCCCGGCTGGGCGCGCCGTACCTCACCCCCGAGCAGGTGCTGCGCATCGCCCGCGACGGTGCTCGCATGGGCTGTCACGAGGCGTTGTTCACCCTCGGCGAGCGCCCCGAGGAGCGCTACACCGTGGCCCGCGACTGGCTGCGCGAACAGGGCTACGACAGCACCGTGCACTACCTGCACGCGATGGCGAAGCTGGTGCTCGACGAGACCGGGCTGCTGCCGCACGCCAACGCCGGTGCGCTGTACGAGGACGAACTGCGCCTCCTGGCCGAGGTGTCGCCGAGCCAGGGGATGATGCTCGAGACGCTGCGCGACGACCTGCCGTGCCATCGCGGTGCGCCCGACAAGGTGCCGGCGCGCCGCCTGTCCACGCTCGACACGGCGGGACACCTGGGCATCCCGTTCACCACCGGCATCCTGGTCGGCCTCGGCGAGACCCGGCAGGACCGGATCGACGCGTTGCTGGCGATTCGTGACTCGCATCTCCAGCACGGCCACGTGCAGGAAGTGATCGTGCAGAACTTCCTGCCCAAGCCCGGCACCGGCATGCAGCACGAACCGCCATGCCCGACCGACGAGTACCTGTGGTCCATCGCGGTGGCGCGTCTGGTGCTGCCGCCCGAGGTCCACCTGCAGGCGCCACCCAACCTGAGCGACGACTTCGGGGTGCTGCTCGACGCGGGCATCGACGACTGGGGCGGCGTGTCGCCGCTGACGCTCGACCACGTGAACCCCGAGCGGCCGTGGCCGGCACTCGACCGGCTGCGCGAGGTCACCGAGGCCAAGGGGTACGCGCTCGCGCCCCGCCTCACCATCTACCCCGAGTACGTGCGCGACCCGCAGCGCTGGCTGCACTCCGCGCTGCGCTTCCCGGTGCAGGACCGCAGCGACGCCGAGTGCCTGGGCCGCGACGACCCGGGCGCAGTGTGGCCCGAGAAGGTCACGGCGGCCGACGTGGTGCTCGACGGCGCCGAGGTGGTGCTGGTCGGCCACCGGTCGACGCAGTGGTACTCGGGTGCCACGCAGGAGCCGCCCACCCTGCTGCCGTCGCCCCGCAGCGGGCAGGCGCGCGGCGCGCTGCGCGAGGTGCTCGACGGTGTGGCCGCCGGCAACGAGGTGGGCTTCGAACAGATCGTCACGCTGTTCCGTGCCCGAGGTCCGGAAGTGGTGGCCGTGGCCGAACTGGCCGACGAGCTGCGGCACCAGGCCGTGGGTGACGCCATCACCTGGGTGCACAACCGCAACATCAACTACACCAACGTGTGCACGTTCAAGTGCAAGTTCTGCGGGTTCTCGAAGGGGCCGCTGTCGCTGAACCTGCGCGGCACGCCGTACCTGCTGACGCTCGACGACATCGCGCAACGCGCCGTCGAGGCCTGGGACATGGGCGCCACCGAGGTGACGCTGCAGGGCGGCATTCACCCCAACTTCGACGGCGACTACTACATCGACGTCACGCACGCCGTGAAGCAGGCGGTGCCCGAGATGCACGTGCACGGCTTCACGGCGCTCGAGGTCACCGAAGGTGCGAAGCGGTTGGGCGAGGACCTGGCCACCTATCTGCGCCGGTTGAAGGACGCCGGTCTGGCGTCGCTGCCGGGTACCGCCGCCGAGATCCTCGACGACGACGTGCGGGCCGTGCTGTGTCCCGACAAGATCACCACCGACGAGTGGCTCGACTGCCACGCCGCCGCACACGAGGTGGGTCTCAAGTCGAACGTCACCATCATGTTCGGCTCGATCGAGCATCCCGAGTCGTGGGCGCGGCACATGCTGCGCACCCGCGAACTGCAGAAGATCACCGGTGGGTTCACCGAGTTCGTGGGCCTGCCGTTCGTGCACATGGCGTCCCCCATCTACCTGCAGCGTGCGTCGCGCCGTGGCCCCACGTTCCGCGAGACGCTGCTGATGCACGCCGTGGCCCGAATCGCGTACCGCGGGCTCATCGACAACATCCAGCTGTCGTGGGTGAAGATCGGTGAAGCGGGTGCCCTGCAGTTGCTGCAGGCCGGGTGCAACGACCTCGGTGGCACGCTGATGGACGAGAACATCTCCCGTGCGGCGGGTGCCGCCCACGGCCAGGGGATGACGGAGGAGCGGTTCGGTGACCTGGTGTCGCCGCTCGGCCGTCGTCTGCAGCAGCGCAGCACGCTGTACGACCGCATCGACCGCGTGCGGGCCTGACGGCTGCCCTGCGGGGCGGTCCTGGCGTGTGTTGTACGCTGTACAACTGATGTCACGGGTGCCGATCGTCGCGATCACGGGCTACATGCACGAGGTGAACGCGTTCGCCGACCCCGTCACGCACGGGCACGGGTTGCAGGTGGCCGAGACGCCTGGCGGCCTTGCCGCGACGTGGGAGGCCGGGCCCGCCATGCGTCGACTGCGCGAGCTGCGCGACGTGCAGTTCGCCGAGTGCCCGCTCTGGGAGTTCGGCGCCTCGGGTCCGTTGCTCGACGCCCACTTCCAGAAGATCGTGCACCAGGTGACCGATGCCCTGCGCGAGGTGGGGGAGGTGGACGCGGTGCTGGTGATGGGCCACGGTGCCGGTCGCACCACCGAGGATCTCGACCCCGACACCACGTTCCTGCGCGGCGTACGCGAGGCGGTGGGCGACGACGTGCCCGTGGTGATGGTGCTCGATTTCCACGCCAATCTGTCGCCCGAGATGTGTGACCTGGTCGACGTGATCGTCGGCTATCGCACGAACCCACACGTCGACATCACCGAACGGGCCGTCGAGGCGGCTGAGCACGTGCACCGTCTGCTCGACGGGCACCGCACCGTGGTGACGATGTGTCGGCCACCCCTGATGCTGCCGCAGCTCGCCCAGAACACGCTGCCGGGCGAGCCGCTGGGCGACGTGCGCGAGTTGGCCGAGGCGCGCATCGCCGCACCCGTGTGGAACGTGTCGGTGTTCGGCGGGTTCTCGCTCTCCGACGTGCCCGACGGCGGCTTGTCGGTGTGCGTCACCGCCGACCGCGACGCGCCCGAGGTCGCGGCCGCCGTGGCCGAGGAGGTGGCCACCGCAGCATGGGATGCCCGCGACCGCTACCGCACGCGCGCCACGCCGATGGCCGACGCCGTGGCCGAGGCGGCGCGGGCGGCGACCGGCGTTCGCTCGCCGGTCATCCTGGCCGACACCGCCGACAACCCCGGCGGCGGCGCCCCCGGGAACACCACGTTCCTGCTCGAGGCGCTGCTCGACGCCGGTGTCGACGGCGTGGTGATGGGACTGCAGTGCGACCGCGGTGTGGTCGACGCCGCGTGGGACGCCGGCGAGGGTGCGCGCATCGTCGCGCACTTCAACGAGGGCAGCGACCGTCCGCTCGCGCGTCCGTTCCGCGTGGAGGCCACGGTGCTGTCGCTGGTCGATCGCCCGCTCGTGCCCACGAAGGGTGTGTACGACGGCAGTACCCGCCACGCCAGCCGGTGCTGTGCGCTCGACCTCGGCGGCGTGCGCATCGGGGTGTCGTCGCACAAGGTGCAGTGCGCCGACGACGACACGTTGCTGCACGTCGGCCTCGACCCCGCCAGCGCAAAGGTGGTGGTGGTGAAGTCGCGTGGTCACTTCCGTGCCGGCTTCGCCCACCTGTTCGAGGCCGATCAGATCATCGAGGTCGGCACCCCGGGTGTGGCGAGCGCCGAGATCCACCAGCTCGAGTTCGAGCACCTGCGCCGCCCGATGTTCCCCATCGACGACGTCGCCGAGTGGACGCCCGTGGTCACGTTCCATCGCGGAGCGATGCGATGACCGTGCACGTCATCGCCACCGGGGGCACCATCGCCTCGCACTTCGACGGCGCCGCGTGGACCGAGATCCCCGGCCGGCAACTCGTCGACGAGCTGGGTGCGCTGCCGGTCGACGTGGAGGTGCACGACGTGGCCTCCGGTCCTTCGTCGAATCTCTCCACGAACGACATGGTGGCGGTCGCCGAACGGGCCCGAGCGTTGCTGGCCACCGGCGCCGACGGGGTGGTGGTGGTGCACGGCACCGACACGCTCGAACTCACCGCGTTCGTCGCGCAGTTGCTGCTCGGCACCGGCCCGGCCCGCCGGCCGGTGGTGTTCACCGGCTCGATGCGGGTGCACTCGCACGCGCAGCCCGACGGCCCCGCCAACTTGCGTGACGCCATCACTGTCGCCGCGAGCCCGACTGCCGTGGGTCGCGAGGTGTTGGTGTGCCTGAACGGCGAGCTGCACGCAGCCGACCGCGTCACGAAGCGCTCGGCGGCTTCCGTCGACGCGTTCCACTCGTTGCCCTTCCGGCCGGTCGGCGCAGTGGTCGACGGCGCGGTGCACTTCGAGGCCGACGCCGAGGCGCGCCGTCCCGCCACGGCCATGACCAGCGACGTGCCGCTGGTGACGTGCTGGCCGGGCATGCCCGCCGCCGTGCTCGAGGCCGCGCTGCGCACCGGCGACGAAGGCCGCGTGCGCGGCGCCGTGGTGGAGGTGTTCGGCGATCTGAACGGTGCTCGCAACCTGTGGCCGGTGGTCCACGGCGCGTGGAAGGCCGGCACCCTGGTGGTGCTCGCGTCGCGAGCGTTCACGCCCACCGCAGCGAACGACGACCTCGCGTTGCTCGGCGCCGTCGGCGCCGGCGGCCTCACCGCACAGAAGGCACGTCTGGCCGTGATGGCCGCGCTCGACAGCACCCCCGATCGCGACGACGCCGTCGCGTTCCTCCACCAGTACGCCCTCCACCACGATGCCGGAGAACGGAGCACCCGATGACCCACCACGACGAGATCGCGGCCGAACTGCAGGCCCTGGTCGACGCCGAAGCCGCGATCGATGGCGCTGCCGTGCTGTTGCGCGTGCAGGTGCCGGGCGAGCCCGTGTGGCGTCACGTCGCCGGTGGCATCAGTATCGGCGGCACGCCCGCCACCGTGGACACCACGTTCCGCATCGCCAGCATCACCAAGACCTTCACCGGTGTCGTGATCACCCAGTTGGCGGCCGAGGGACGCCTGCACTTCGACGATCTGATGAGTCGGCATCTGCCGCCCGAGCACCTCGACCTGGTGCCGCGACTGCACGTGCTCGACGGCACGTCGTACGGCGAGGAGATCACCGTGCGACAACTGCTCACGCACTCGTCGGGCTTGTTCGACTACGCGATGTCGGAGGGCTTCTTCGGCACCATCGCCAACGACCCCGGCCACGTGTGGACTCCACGCGAGATGCTCGAGGGCAGCATCGTGTGGGGCACACCGCACTTCCCGCCCGGGCGCGGCTACGGCTACGCGTACAGCGACACCGGCTACGTGCTGCTGGGCCTCATCATCGAGCACCTCGACGGTCGTCCGCTGCACCAGGCCTACCGCGAGCGCATCATCGAACCGCTCGGCCTCTCGGTCACGTACCTCGAGGGCCACGAACCGCATCGCGGGCCCGAGCTCAGCCATCCGCACGAGGGGCACCTCGACTGCTCCGTCATCCACGGCACCGCCGACTGGTCGGGCGGTGGACTGGTGAGCGACGTCGACGACCTCGCCACGTTCGCGCAGGCACTGGTGGATGGCCGCCTGGTGCCGCAACCGTGGCTCGACCAGATGCTCGACTGGCGGTTCCGCACGCTCGACCCGGAGCGGCATTCACCCGGCTACCTCGGCTACGGCTTCGGCGTGGAGGCGCGCGACCTGCACGGTCGGCTGTTCCGCGGCCACCGCGGTCACTGGGGCGCGTGGATGCACGTGCATCCCGAGTCGGGTGTCACCGTCACCGGTACGTTCAACCAGGCCAACCGTCCACCGCACGACATCGTGCGCAACGCCGTCGGCACCGTGGTGTCGCGGGGCCTCGTCGGCGGTGGCGCATGAGCGCGGCCGAGCGTCGCGACCGCGTCGAGCGCGGGCTGGTGGCTGCGCTGCAGATTGTGGGCCGCCCTGTCGAGCGGCACACGATGGCCGAGCGCATGCAGCGCTACGGCGTGCCGGGCGTGAGCCTCGCCGTCGTCGACGACGGCGAGATCAGCTGGGCGGCCGGCTACGGCGTCACCACCCCCGGTGGCCCGGCGGTGCACGCCACCACCCTGTTCCAGGCAGCCAGCATCAGCAAGGCCGTTGCGGCCGTGGCAGTGCTGTCGTTGGTGGAGCACGGCACGCTCGATCTCGACACCGACGTCAATGCGTACCTGCGCAGCTGGCGGCTGCCCGACAGTGCGCACACCGCCGATCGCCCGGTCACGTTGCGGGCGCTCCTCAGCCACACGGCCGGTACGTCGGTGCCCGGCTTCCCCGGCTACCCCGTGGGCCGTCCGGTGCCGACGGTGCCCGAACTGCTCTCGGGCGCCAGCGCGGCCAACACGCCCGCCGTCGAGTCGTTCGCACCGCCCGGCACCGTGGTGCAGTACTCCGGCGGTGGCAGCACGATCGTGCAGCAGTTGCTCGTCGACGTCACCGGCCGCGACTTTCTTTCGCTGATGGCCGATCTCGTGCTGCGGCCGTTCGACATGGTGGACAGTGCATACGAGCAACCGCTGTCGCCCGCTCGCTCCTCGCGCGCCGCGGTTGCGCACGATGCAATGGGCAGTCCGGTGCCCGGTGGGTTCCACGTCTACCCCGAACTGCAGGCGGCCGGTCTGTGGACCACGGCGGTCGACCTCGCCCGCTGGGTCATCGGCGTGCAGCGCATTCTCGGCGGCGCGACGGGCGGGCCGATCTCGCCGTCGACCGCCAGGGAGATGGTGGTGCCGGTGGGTGACTCGCCGTTCGGTCTCGGCCCCGAGCTCGGTGGTGAGGGTGCGCTGCGCCGGTTCGGTCACAGCGGTGGCAACGAGGGGTTTCGCAGCCAGGTCGACGGCCTCGTGGAACTGCCGGTCGGTGCCGCGATGCTCACCAACGCCGACGCGGGCACCACGTTGTGCGCCGAGATCCGCCGAGCGGTGGCGAACGAGTACGGATGGGGTGATCTCGGCCCCGACCCCATCGCGGTGGTCGACGTGCCCGACGACGTGCTGCGCTCCTACGCGGGCCGCTACCGCGGTCCGTTCGACCGGCCGATGAAGCTGGAGTTCGCCGACGGCGAACTGTTCAGCCCGGCGCCGTATGGTCGTCGCCGCATGTTGCCGCTCGCTCCCACCACGTTCCTCGACGAGGAGACGGGCGCGACACTGGAGGTCGTGGTCGACCAAGGGCGCGTGCAGCGCGTCGCCGTGCTGGTCGATGGCAACGAGCTGATGTCGTTCGAACCCGTGGAGGCGCAGGCATGACGACGTTCATCGATCGCGAGTGGGACACCGCGTTGCCGGTGCTGCAGGAGTACATCTCGGTGCCGGCCCGGTCGCCGATGTTCGATCCGGAGTGGGAGGCCAACGGTCACCTGCGCCGCGCTGCCGTGCTGCTGCGCGACTGGGCCGCCGCACAGGTGATCCCCGGGATGATGGTGGAGTTGGTGGAAGTGTCGGGGCTCACCCCGGTGCTGCTGGTGGAGATCCCCGCCACCGATGCGGGGCTCGCCGAGCACACGGTGCTGCTCTACGG
>SXKB01000101.1 GCA_005778215.1 Actinomycetota bacterium
AGACCAAGCCGACGCAGCACTCGGTCACCGAGTTGCGCAGCCGCGGCATCCAGCCCGACATCATCGTGTGCCGCAGCGAGGCGCCCCTGAGCGACAACCTGAAGCGCAAGATCAGCAACCTGTGCAACGTCGACGAGGACGCCGTGGTGAACGCCGCTGACGCGCGCAACATCTACGAGTTGCCGCTCATCCTGCACGGCGAGGGCCTCGACACCGTGGTGTGCAACACGCTGCGGATCGACGCCCCCATCGACCTGCAGCCGTGGCAGGACGTGGTCGACAAGGTGGAGGCGGCCACGAAGCCGGTGAAGATCGGCCTCATCGGCAAGTACGTCGACTACCAGGACGCGTACCTGAGCGTGGTGGAGAGTCTCAAGCACGCCGGGTTCCACCACGGTGCGAAGGTGGAGATCGACTGGATCCAGGCCGAGGAGGTGGAGGGTCTGTTGGCGACGGCTCGCCTGGCCGACCTCGACGGGATGATCATTCCCGGTGGCTTCGGCGACCGCGGGTTCGAGGGCAAGATCGCCGCCGCCGGGTTCGCCCGCGAGAACGACATTCCGTGCCTCGGCATCTGCCTGGGTCTGCAGGCGATGACGGTCGACTTCGCTCGCAACGTGATGAACCTCACCGGTGCGAACAGCACCGAGATGGATCCGAACACTCCCCACCCGGTGATCGACCTGATGCACGATCAGCGCGACGTGAGCGACAAGGGCGGCACCCAGCGCCTCGGCGCCTACTACGCCATCCTCGAACCGGGCAGCCGGGCCTATCAGGCGTACGGCGAGCCAGTGGTGAGCGAACGCCATCGTCATCGCTGGGAGCTCAACGCCACGTGGAAGCCGCGCATGGAGGCCGCCGGTTTGCGCTGCAGCGGTCTGTCGCCCGATCGCCGACTGGTGGAGTTCATCGAGCTCGACGATCACCCGTTCTGGGTGGCCACGCAGGCGCATCCTGAGTTCAAGAGCCGTCCCGATCGCCCGCATCCGCTGTTCCGCGAGCTCGCGGCGGCAGCGCTGGCGCGGCACGAGGCGCGGTCGCCGGTGTTGCGCGCGGCGACGCCCTCCGTGGCGTGACCGGATTCCGCCACCTCGGTGACCGACTGGTCCACCAGGGGTACATCTGGCACGTCGCCGTGGCCGAGTTCGAGTCGCCCGACGGCGACACGTTCACTCGCGACGTCGTTCGCTCGCCCGGTGCGGTGGCCGCTGTGCCGCTGCGCCATCGAGCCGACGGCACACCGTACGTGACGCTGGTGCGGCAATATCGCGCGCCCTTCGACACGACGGTCATCGAGATCCCGGCGGGCATGCGTGACGTGGCCGACGAACCCACCGAGCTCACCGCAGCGCGGGAGCTGGTGGAGGAAGTGGGCCTCGAGCCGGGCCGGCTGGAGTTCCTGATGGCGTTCTACCCGTCGGTGGGCATGACGGACTCGGTGCTGCACCTGTTCCTCGCCACCGACTTGGTGGAGGTGCCGCGCGAGACCCACGGTCCGGAAGAGGCCCACATGGACGTGCTGCACGTCGATCTGGCCGAGGCGGTGGCGATGATCGAGCGCGGCGAGATCCACGACGCGAAGACGGTGATCGGCCTGCTGATGGTGGAGCGACGCCTGCGTGAGGGCAACCACGGATGACCGACGAGCTCCCCATCGAGGCGGAGGAGTTCCTCGGTTGGATGGCGAGCGAGCGGGGACGGTCGGCGAACACGCTGGCCGCGTACCGGCGTGATCTCACCGGGTACGCGGCGTGGCTGGCTGCACACGCGGCGACGCTGCGTTCGGTGGATCGAGCGATGCTGGACCGGTTCGTGCAGCAACGACGGGGGAGCGGCAGCGCAGCGTCGAGCGTGGCCCGCCAGTTGGCAGCGATCCGCATGCTGCACCGGTTCCTGGTGGAGGAAGGAGTGCGCGCCGACGATCCGAGTGCCGACGTGGAAGGCGTGCGGGTGCCGGCCGGCATTCCGCACCCGCTGACCGAGGCGCAGGTGACCGCGTTGCTGGACGCAGTGGTGGGCACCGACCCGGTGTCGCTGCGCGACCGGGCGCTGCTGGAGTTCCTGTACGCGACCGGGGCGCGCATCAGCGAGGCCTGCGGGCTGTCGCTCGCCGACCTCGACCGCGACCATCGTGTGGTGCGACTCTTCGGCAAGGGTGCGAAGGAACGTGTGGTGCCGTTCGGCCGCACCGCCGCCGCGGCGATGGACGACTGGTTGGGCGGCGGTCGTGAGCACCTGGAGCCGGCCCGATGGGCACGGCGAGGTGACCAGGAGGCGGTGTTCCTGAACACCCGGGGCGCCCGCCTCAGTCGCCAGGCGGCGTGGGCCGTCGTGCGCAAGTACGGCGAACGCACCGGCCTCGCCGACCAACTGTCACCGCACGTACTGCGCCACTCGTGCGCCACGCATCTGCTGGATCACGGTGCCGACCTGCGCATCGTGCAGGAGATGCTCGGGCATGCCTCCATCTCCACGACGCAGGTGTACACGAAGGTGAGCCAGGAGCGGCTGTGGCAGGTGTACCGGCAGGCGCACCCGAGGGCCGAGCGATGACGTCGATCACCCATCTCGCTCGTCGATTCGTTGGTTCGCTGTTGCGTGCGGAACCGGCCGCGACCGACATGGACTGGGTGCGCTCGCAGCTCATCGCGGCCGAGTTCGACGCATGGCAGGCGATGGCGGTACAGGACCGCCGACACTCGATCCTGGTGGCCCGCCGGTTCGTCGAACTCGCCCCGCTCGCCACACGGGCGGAAGTGGCCGGCGCGTTGCTGCACGACGTGGGCAAGCAGGTGGCTGCGCTCGGTACGTTCGCTCGTGTCGCCGCCACCGTGGTGGGCCCGCGCACGAAGCGGTTCCGCCAGTACCACGACCACGAGGCGCTGGGCGCGGCGATGCTGGCCCTGGCGGGGAGCGACCCGGTCACGATCGAGTTGGTGATGGGCGGCGGGGCGCTGCGCGAGGTGTTGCATCGCGCCGATGACGTGTGATCAGGCGGGCGTCATGCCGATGGCGGCCTGGGCGCGTGCGAGCGTGGCCGACGCCACCTCACGTGCCTTGCCCGCACCCTTGCGGAGCAGCGACTGCAGCTCGCCCGGGTCGGCCATCAGTTCGCCGTAGCGCGCCTGGATGGGCCGCAGCATCTCGACCACCGCTGCGCCGGTGTCGGTCTTCAGTGGGCCGTACTGGGAGTACTGCTGGGCGAGCGCTTCGGGCGAATCGCCGGTGCACGCCGACAGGATCTCGAGCAGGTTGCTGACGCCCGGCTTCTCCTCGCGGTGGTAGCGCACCTCGCTCTCGCTGTCGGTGACCGCACGCTTGAACTTCTTGGCGATGACCGCGGGGTCGTCGAGCAGGTTCACGAGGCCGCTGTCGGTGTCGGCCGACTTGCTCATCTTCGAGGTGGGGTCCTGCAGGTCCATCACCCGGGCGCCGGCCTTGGGCATCACGGCCTTGGGCAGCACGAACGTGTCGCCGAAGCGGTAGTTGAACCGCACGGCGATGTCGCGGGTGATCTCGATGTGCTGCCGTTGATCCTCGCCCACGGGCACCTCGTCGGTGTCGTAGAGCAGGATGTCGGCGGCCTGGAGCGCCGGATAGGTGAACAGGCCGGCCGACACGAAGTCGGCCTCGCGCTTGGCGCTGTTGTCCTTGAACTGGGTCATGCGGCTGAGTTCGCCGAAGCTGACCTGGCACTCCATGATCCAGCCGAGCTGGCTGTGCTCGGTGACGTGGCTCTGCACGAACACGGTGGCGACGTCGGGGTCGAGACCCACGGCGAACAGCATCGCAGCGAGCTGCAGCGTGTTCTGGCCGAGCAACCCGGGCGTCTCGGTGATGGTGAGGGCGTGCAGGTCGACGATGCCGTGGAAGGCGTCGTTCTCGTGCTGGCCACTGACCCAGTTCCGCAGCGCGCCCAGGTAGTTGCCCAGATGGACCTCACCGGTGGGTTGGATGCAGGAGAGTACGCGTGCCACGGGCTGCGAGGCTACCGGTACGGAGCGGTACGATCGCAGGAGTTATGGCTGTCGACGTCTCCACCTCCGTCTACGAGGGCCCGTTCGACCTCCTGCTGCACCTGATCCTGAAGGAGCAGGTCGACCTGTACGAGGTGTCGCTCAGCAAGATCGTCGATGAGTACCTCGCCGAGATCGAGCGCATGCAGGGCCTCGACCTCGACCTGGCCACCGAGTTCCTGCTCATCGCCGCCACCCTGGTGGAGCTGAAGGCGCGGCGCCTGCTGCCCGGCCGCGACGACGTCGACCTCGACGACGAGCTGGCCCTCTGGGAGGAGCGAGATCTGCTCCTGGCCCGCCTGCTGGAGTGCAAGACGTTCAAGGACGTGGCCCAGGTGTTCAGCCGGCTGGCCGACGACGCCGACCGGGCGTTCCCGCGTGGCGCAGGCCCCGACGAGCGGTTCGAGGGGTTGATGCCCGACCTGCTGGAGGGTGTGTCGCCGCAGCGGCTGCAGAAGGCGTTCCTGCGCGCCATCACCCCCAAGCCGGTGCCGCGCATCGACCTGTTCCACGTTGCTCCCGTGCGGGCCAGCGTGGCCGACGCGCTCACCGAGCTGATCGACGAGCTGCCCCGAGTCGGCCGTATCTCGTTCCGCCGGCTCACCAGCGGTCTGGTGGAGCGGCTCGAGGTGATCGTGCGGTTCCTGGCACTGCTCGAGCTGTTCAAGCAGGGCTACGTCGACCTCGAACAGACCGAGCGCTTCGGTGACGTGGAAGTGGTGTGGACCGGCGACAACGCCGACGACCTGGGCTCGCTGCCCATCGACGACTATGAGGGATGAACTGATCGTGTCCGAACAACTCGACGCCGACACCGTGCGCGCCATCGAAGCCATCGTGCTGGTGGCCATGGAGCCGGTGCCCACCGAGCTGCTGGCGCAGCTGCTCGAGCAGCCGACGACGGTGATCGACGACCTCTGTTCCACGCTGGCGGCGGCCTACGACGAGGCCGGGCACGGGTTCCAGCTCGTGAAGGTGGCGGGTGGCTGGCGCTACCAGACCCACGCCGACCTGTCGCCGTACGTCGAGCGATTCCTGCTCGACGGTCAGCGGGCCCGCATGAGCGGCGCTGCACTCGAGACGCTGGCCATCATCGCCTACAAGCAACCGCTGTCGCGGGCGCAGATCGCCTCCATCCGCGGCGTCGACCCCGACGGTGTGATCCGCACCCTGCAGGCACGTAGTTACGTGGCCGAGGTGGGTCGCGACACCGGGCCCGGCCAGGCCATCCTGTACGGCACCACGCCGTCCTTCCTGGAGAAGCTCGGCCTGAACGCGTTGACCGACCTGCCGCCGATCGCCGAGTTCGTGCCGGGTGCCGACGTGGTGGAAGCCCTCGAGCAGGGCCTGCGCATCGATCCGCCGGCCGAACCCCGTGCCTGAGGGCCAGGTGCCCGAGCCGCCGCTGTGGGAACAGTGGGCCGCCACGTCGGCCGCGCTGCCGCAGGGTGAACGTCTGCAGAAGGTGCTCTCCGCCCGCGGGTGGGGCAGCCGTCGGGTGTGCGAGGACCTCATCGCCGCTGGCCGCGTGACCGTGAACGGTGACGTCGCAGTGTTGGGCCGCCGCGTCGACCCCGAGGTCGACAAGGTGGAGGTCGACGGCGTGCCGCTCGGCGTGAAGGCCGGGCTGGTGTACTACCTGCTCAACAAGCCGGCGGGTGTGGTCACGACGGCCAGCGATCCCCAAGGCCGTCGCACCGTGGTGCAGCTGGTGCCCGAGGAGCCGCGGGTGTACCCGGTCGGTCGCCTCGACGTGGCCACGGAGGGTCTGTTGTTGCTCACCAACGACGGCGACCTGGCGAACCGCATCGCGCACCCGTCCCACGGGGTGGAGAAGGAGTACCTCGCCGAGGTGGAGGGCAACGTCAGCGGCGGCGCCCTCCGTCGACTGCGTGACGGCGTGGAGTTGGAGGACGGAATGACGGCGCCGGCCAAGGTGTCGCAACCCAATCCGGGCGTGCTGCGGCTCACCATCCACGAGGGTCGCAACCGGCAGGTGCGGCGGATGTGCGAGGCCGTCGGACATCCGGTGCAGCGACTGATCCGCGTGCGTATCGGCCCGCTGCGCGACGCCCAACTGCAGCCGGGCGAGTGGCGCGAACTGGACCAACGCGAGCTCAAGGCGTTGATCGAGGCGGTCTCCGGGGCACCCCGGCAGATACGCTGATCTGCCGTGTCAACACCTCGTCGGGCGAATGTGGCGGGCCTCGGCCTCATCGGTGGCTCCATCGCCCGCGCCCTCGGTGAGCGTGGCTGGCACGTCACCGGCGACGACGAGCGCAGCGAGCGCCGTGAGCAGGCGCTCGAGCTCGGCATCGTGCACGACCTGGGGCTCGACCCCGACGCCGAGATCACGTTCGTGGCCACCCCCGTGCTCACCCTGGTCGACCAGGTGCAGCGGGCGCTGAAGGAGACGCACGGCCTCGTCACCGACGTCGGCAGCGTGAAGGGTGCCGTCACAGCCGCCGTCGATGACCCCCGGTTCGTGGGCGGCCACCCGATGGCCGGCAGCGAGCTCGAGGGCCTGTCGGGTGCCGACGGCAACATGTTCCAGGGCGCGGTCTGGGTGCTCACGCCCACGGCCACCACCCCCGACAGCACGTTCGCCACCGTGGCCGCCGTGGTGGCCGAACTGGGTGCCGACGTGGTGGCCCTGCCAGCCGATCGACACGACCAGGTGGTCGCCGTCATCAGCCACGTGCCGCATCTCACGGCCGCGACGCTCATGGGTCTGGCCAGTGATCGCGCCGAGGAACACGCGGCGCTGTTGCGGCTGGCGGCCGGTGGCTTCCGTGACATGACCCGCATCGCCAGTGGTCAGCCGAACATCTGGCTCGACATCTGTGCCGAGAACCGGGATGCCATCCTGTCCGCGCTCGACGGTCTGATCGGTGGTCTGTCGCAGATGCGTTCGGTGGTCGACGGCGACGATCGGGCCGAACTGCACCGGCTGCTCTCGAAGGCTCGCGAGGCCCGCGCCAATCTGCCGGTGCGCGGCACGCATCCCGACGAGTTGGCGGAGATGCGCATCCCCATCCTGGACCGCACCGGGTCGGCCGCCGAGGTGTTCACGCTCGCCGCCGAACTGGGTGTGAACATCTCGAGCTTCGAGGTGGTGCACAGCGTGGAGGGCAATCGTGGTGTGGCGGTGGTGCTGGTCGATGCGGCGATGGCCGAGTTGTACCGGGGCGGCCTGATGGCGCGGGGCTACCGCCCTGCGGTGCAGCGGCTGAGCTGAGGCCTGCGCATGGACGTGTATCGCGTCGCGCCGCTCGGTGCGCCCCTCGACGCCGTGGTGGAGGTGCCCGGGTCGAAGAGCGTGGCCAATCGTGCGTTGGTGTGCGCCGCGCTCGCCGAGGGCGAATCGGTGCTCACCGATGTGCCCGATGGCGACGACACCGAGGCGATGCTCGACTGCCTGCGGGTGCTGGGGCTGGAACTGGAACGTGCCGATGGCACGGTGCGGTTGATGGGCGGTGTGCGCTCGTTCCGCAAGGGGCCGGTCACGCTGCCCACCCGTCTCGCCGGTACGACGTCCCGTTTCGTGACGGCCTTGGCGTGCCTGGGGCCGGGACCGTACACCATCGACGGTGCGCCACCCTTGCGACGCCGTCCGATGGCGCCGTTGCACGAGGCCCTCACCTCGATGGGCGTGCGGGTCACGCCGGGGCAGACGGCCGGTCACCTGCCGGTGACCGTGCAGGGTCCGGTCGACGTGAGCCTCGACGAGGTGCAGTTGCGGGGCGACATCAGTAGCCAGTACCTGACGGCGTTGATGCTCATCGCGCCGTACTTCCCGAACGGGCTGCGCTTCGTGCTCACCACACCGCTCGTGTCGCGCCCGTACGTGCGCATCACTGCCGCGGTGATGGCCACGTTCGGTGTGCCCGGGGTGGAGTTGGGGGATCGCATCATCACCGTGCCGCCCGGTCGCTACCAGGCGCGCGAGTACACCATCGAACCCGATGCCAGCTCGGCCAGCTACCCGCTGGCGGCGGCTGCCATCTGCGGTGGCACGGTGCGGGTGCCCGGCCTCACCCACGAGTCGTTGCAGGGCGATGCGGCGTTCTGTCACGTGCTCGGCCGCATGGGCTGTGAGGTGCGTCAGGACCACACCGGCACCACTGTCACCCGCCACGGCCCGCTGCGTGGCATCGACATCGACATGGTCGACCTCAGCGATCTCGTGCCCACGTTGGCGGCGGTCGGGGCCTTCGCCGAGGGCACCACCGACGTGCACGGTGTCGGCTTCATCCGCAACAAGGAGAGTGACCGTCTCACCGACCTGTGCGTCGAGTTGCGGCGTGCCGGTATCGACGCCACCGACAACCGTGACGGCCTGGTGGTGCGTGCCAGCCGGCCGCACACCGCCACCCTCGCGACCCACCACGATCACCGGCTGGCCATGGCGTTCGCGCTGGTCGGACTGGGTGCCAGCGGCATCATCGTCGAGGATCCCGATGTGGTGACGAAGAGTTGGCCAGACTTCTGGGCGATGATCGAGGGGCTCCGATGACCGCGCGCGCCGAGACGCGCCCCGAGGTGGCGGCGTTCGACGTCGACGGCACGTTGACGGTGCGCGACTGCGTTCGCCCGTTCCTGGTGCGCGTCGGCGGTTGGAGCGGTCTCACGGCCGCCATCGCCCGCAAGCCGGCCGCATCGCTGGGCGCCGCGGTGCGCCGCGACCGGGACCGCGTGAAGGAGCTCGTGGTCGGCGGCGTGCTGCGCGGCCGCAAGGTGGCACAGGTGGAGGCCGTGGGCGAGCAGTTCGCCGAGCAGGTGGCTGCCGACTGGTTGCGCGCCGACACGGTGGCCCGGTTGCGCTGGCATCAGCGCATGGGTCATCGCATCGTGTTGGTCTCGGCGTCGCTGAGTCCGTACCTGCGCCCGCTCGGTCGTACCCTCGGCGTCGACGAGGTGCTGTGCGCCGAGCCGCTGCGCGAGGGGGACCACTTCGCCGACGGCCTGCAGGGTGCGAACTGTCGTGCCGCCGAGAAGGTGCGCCGGCTGGAGGAGTGGCTGGCGAAGAGCGACCTGCGCGACGCCACCGTGTGGGCGTACGGCGACAGCGAGGGCGACCGCGAGCTGCTGGCCCGCGCCGACCATCCGCTGCTGGTGAAGGGCACCACGGTCTCTGCGGTGCCCGCGGGGTTCGCATCGTGATTCGGGCGATCGTCAAGGAGGCCCGCCCGAAGCAGTGGGTGAAGAACATCCTGGTCTTCGCGGCGCCCGGCGCCGCCGGTTCGCTCGACGACTGGCCCATCCTGTGGCGCACCGTCGTGACGTTCATCGCGTTCTGCCTGGCGAGCAGCGGCACGTACTACTGGAACGACATCCACGACGTGGAGGCCGACCGCCTGCATCCGAAGAAGCGTCTGCGGCCCATCGCCAGCGGCGCGGTACCGCTCGGTGTGGCGAAGGTGGTCGGCACGTTGCTGCTGGTGGGCGGTATCGGCCTGTCGTTCGCGGTGCGCTGGCAGCTGGGTGTGGTGACGCTCGGGTACGTGGTGCTCACCACCACCTACAGCACCGCGCTGAAGCACGTGGCCGTGGTCGACCTGGTGGCCGTGGCTGCAGGGTTCGTGTTGCGTGCTATCGCCGGCGCTGTGGCCACCGAGGTGCCGATGAGCACCTGGTTCGTGCTCACGACGTCGTTCGGCTCGTTGTTCATCGTCACGGGCAAGCGCTACGCCGAGCTGCGCGAGTACGGCGACCACGCGGGCGCGGCCCGGGCATCGCTCGACGACTACACCCTCGGGTTCCTGCGCATCGTGCTGTCGGTGAGCGTGGGTGCGGCGTTGGTGACGTACTGCATCTGGGCGTTCGACACGAAGGAGATCAGTGGCTCCACGTGGCCGTTCTACGAGCTGTCGATCGTGCCGATGGTGACGGCGCTGCTGCGCTACACGTTGATCCTCGAACAGGGTCATGGCGCGGCGCCGGAGGAGATCTTCTCCGCCGATCGCACGCTGCAGGTGCTGGGTGTGGTGTGGGCGGTCGTGTTCGGTCTGGGGGTGTACGTAGGGTGAGCAGCATGCGCACGTTCGACGAGGCGCTGGCACAGGTGCGCGAGGTGCAGGGGTGGATGAGCCCCGACCAGGCGGAGCGCCTGTACCGGGCCGCAGCGGCCACGCGGTCGGGTGATCAGATCGTGGAGATCGGCAGCTTCCAGGGCCGCAGCACCATCGTGCTGGCCAGTGCCGCGCCGGCCGAGGTGCCGGTGGTGGCCATCGACCCGCATGCCGGCAACGACCGCGGTCCGCAGGAGATCGAAGGGTTCGCAGCCGAGGCCGAGAGCGACCACGAGATCTTCAACCGCAATCTCGCCGAGGCTGGCGTGGCCGATCATGTGCGTCACGTGCGCGCGTTCAGCGATGCGGCGCACGCGAGTGTCGAGGGCGACATCGCCGTGCTGTACATCGACGGTGCGCATCGCTATGCGCCCGCTCGCGCCGACATCCGCGACTGGGGTGCCCGTGTGGCGCCGGGTGGCACGATGCTCATCCACGACTCGTTCTCGTCGGTCGGCGTCACCTTGGGCATCCTGCGCGAGCTGCTGCTGAGCGGCCGTTTCCGCTACGTCGGTCGAGCTCGTTCGCTCACCGAGTTCCGTGCCGATCTCGACGGCACCGGTAAGAGCCGCGCCGTGAACGCGCTGCGCCTCGTGGCGCAGTTGCCGTGGTTCGCCAAGAACCTGCTGATCAAGGTGCTCATCACCCTGAAGTTGGGTGGCTCGCGGGAATGGCCATACTGACGGGTATGCCGATGCAGGTTCGTCGTTCGCTCGCCGGGTGGGGCCGTACCAACGCCACCGTGGCCGAGGTGCTCGAGGTGCCGAACCACGAGGTGGCCGCCGCCGTGAAGGAGGCCGGACCTCGTGGTGCGCTCGTGCGCGGCCTCGGTCGCAGCTACGGCGATGCGGCGCAGAACGCCGGCGGTCTGGTGCTGCGCCTGTTGGGCTCGGCGCACCAGGCGGTGCTCGATCCTGCGGCCGGCACGGTCACCGTGCCCGCGGGCGTGAACCTCGACGACCTGCTGCGCGTCATCGTGCCGCGAGGCTGGTTCGTGCCGGTCACGCCGGGCACGCGGTTCGTCACCATCGGCGGCGCAGTGGCGAGCGACATCCACGGCAAGAACCACCACGTCGAGGGCTCGTTCGGCAACCACGTCACCTCGCTCACCCTGCTGCTGGCCGACGGCTCGCAGGTGGTGGTGGGTCCCGATCAGCGCCCCGACCTGTTCTGGGCCACGGTCGGCGGCATGGGCCTCACGGGCGTCATCCTCGACGCCACGATCCGGCTGCTGCCGATCGAGACCAGCCGCATGTCGGTCGACACCACCCGCATCCCCGACCTCGAGGCGTTGTTCACGGCGATGAGCGAGGGCGACGACGACTATCGCTACAGCGTGGCCTGGATCGATCTCGTGGCGAAGGGCAGCAGCCTGGGTCGCAGTGTGCTGACGCGCGGCGACCATGCCACGACGGCACAGTTGGGACCGAAGGAGAGCGTGCAGCCGTTCGCGTACGGCCCCCACCAGCTGATCTCGGTGCCGCCGCTGGTGCCGCCGATGGGCGTGCTGAACCATGCCACCGTCGCGGCGTTCAACGAAGTGTGGTTCCGCAAGGCACCCCGTCACCGCGAGGGCGAGTTGCAGGGCATCGGTGCGTTCTTCCACCCGCTCGACCTGGTGGGTTCGTGGAACCGGCTGTACGGCGCGAAGGGCATGGTGCAGTACCAGTTCGTCGTGCCGTTCGGCGCCGAGGATGCGATGCGCACCGTCATCGAACGCCTGTCGGCCAGTGGTGCCGCCAGCTTCCTGGCTGTGCTCAAACGGTTCGGGGCGGGCAACCAGGCGCCACTGAGCTTCCCGGCCCCGGGCTGGACCTTGGCGCTCGACGTACCCGGTGCCTCGCACGGTCTCGGCGACCTGCTGCACGGACTCGACCGTGTGGTGCTGGATGCGGGCGGCCGGCACTACTTCGCGAAGGACGCACACACCACCGCCGCCGCCATCCGGCGCGGCTACCCCCGACTCGACGAGTGGAAGGCCGTGCGCGACGCGGTCGATCCGCACGGCGTGTGGCAGAGCGATCTGTCGCGCCGGCTCGGCCTCACGGACTGACGGAGCACGTACTCATGGACAACGCACTCGGCGAACCGCAGACCATCCTGCTGCTCGGCGGCACCAGCGAGATCGGCCTCGCCATCGTGCGCGAGCTGCTCAGCCCTGCGGCCCGCAAGATGATCCTCGCCTGCCGGCACGTCGACAAGGGCGAGCAAGCCGCTGCGGGCCTGCGGCACGACGCGCTCGACGTGGCCGTGGTGTCGTTCGACGGCAACGACACGGCGAGCCACGAGCAGGTGGTGGCCGACATCGCGGCGCAGCACGGCGACATCGACGTGGCCGTGGTGGCGTTCGCACTGCTCGGCGACGGTGCCGTGACATCGAAGGATCCCGTCGCAGCCGCTGCCGTGGCGCACGTGAACTTCACCGGCACCGTCACGGCCACCATCGCGGTGGCCAACCGCATGCGTACCCAGGGCCACGGTGCCATCGTGCTGTTGAGCAGCGTCGCCGGTGAACGGGTGCGCAAGCAGAACCCGGTGTACGGCGGTACGAAGGCCGGCATCGATGGGTTCGCGCAGGGCCTGGGCGATGCGCTCGAGGCCGACGGCGTGCACCTGATGGTGGTGCGGCCCGGCTTCGTGCACTCGGCGATGACGGTGGGGCTCGATCCGGCGCCGTTCGCCACCACCCCCGAGAAGGTGGCGCAGGCCACCGCGAAGGGGTTGCGCAGCCGCCGTCGAACCGTGTGGGCGCCGGGCATCCTGCGGTTCGTGTTCTCCGCGCTCCGGCACCTGCCGGGGCCGGTGTGGCGCCGTCTACCGCTGGGCTGACCGCTCGGCGAGCTCGGCGTCGAAGTCGGCTCGTCGTTGTGCTCCGATGCCGATACCGGCGGGGCTGACCCCGTCGCCCTCGTCGCACTTCTGGTACAGCATCACGAGCGCGTCGAGATAGTTGCCGACGAGGCAGAACTGGTCGGCGACCACCTGATTGGGGGCGTCGCTGCCGAACTCGCTGGACGCGTTCGGCTCGAACCAGCCGGTCCAGAAGTTGGTGAGGATGAGCCAGTCGGCGGATGCGACGTCGTCGGCGAGGCTGCTGCCCTCACGGTCGGCGAGTCCGGGGTCCATCTCGATGTAGTGGGTGCCGGGTGTGAGTTCGGGGAACAAGTAGTAGAACACCACGTCGCTGTAGATGGTGCGACTCAGGTCGGCCGGGCCGACCACGAGTCGCTCGCCGGGCTGCATCATCGACTCGAGGTCGTCGATGGCGTTCTGGCTGGCCTCCTGCAGTGCCGCATTGCCGAAGTAGAACCGGCGACCTTCGCGTTCCACCTCGAAGCCGCCGGGCTTGTTGCCCACCGCGATGCGCGACTGCAGCAGGTAGTAGCGATAGGTGAAGAACGGGCAGATGACGAACATCACCAGACCCACCACGGCGGCGGCCACGAACGGCGCATGACGGGTGGCGACGTCGCGACGTTCGCGTCGTGACAGCAGTTCGACCACGAGGCAGGGGAGCAGTGCGAACGACACGCACGACCCCCAGGCCAGGTGGGTGCTGTCGGGCCGTTGCAGTGCCTGCGGCAGCATGCCGAGACCGAACAGCGACGCACCCATCAGCACGACGAGGTGCGTGGTCCAGCCTTGGCGGCGTGCGAGCCGCCAGGTGACGAGCGGGATGGCGATGGCCACGATGATGACGACGAAGAACCAGAAGAACAGCTGGTGGCTCGCCTGCATCGCCGGGAACTTCCACCACGGCGCGTCGAGCGGGCCCTCGGCCACGGCCTGCAATGCGCCATCGATCTGCCCGAAGCTGGGCGGACGAGGCAGCTCGCGCCCTGGACGCAGGTACACGACCGGGTCGAGGAACATGCCCTGCACGCTGGGGCCGATGCCCGCCATGGCCAAGTGCACGAACATCGGCACGAGACCGACACCCAGGCCGGCCAGCGCAGGCTTCCACGCGCTGACGCCATGACGGCGGTGACGCAGCAGCAGCCAGGTGTGGGCGATGCCGAGGGCGAGCGCGAGGTCGGGCCGGTAGCCGAGCGCGAACCCGGCCAGGAGGCCGGCCGCGATGAGCGCGTTGCGTCGTGAGGTGCCGTCGGTGTGGTGGGCGCGGATGCCGAACACGACACTCCACAGACCCAGGGCCACGCCACCCTCCCAGGCCAGCGCCGAGAGACCGATGGGGGTGAGCACCAGCATCGTGACGGTGACTGCGGTGATGACCGCAGTGCGATGGCCCCAGGCGCGGGCCACGGTGTAGAGCGCGGCGATGATGCCCAGGTGCTGCAGGAGGCCGAACACCCGCTGTGCCTCGAGCGTGTAGCCGAACACGGTGTACCAGCCCGACAGCACGTGCAGCGAGAACGGTCCGTAGAGGTGCAGGAAGTCGACGTTGGGCACGTCGCCGGCCAGCATCCGTTTCGGGAAGACGAGCATGAAGCCCTCTTCCATCGAACTCCCGGTGGAGAGGAACAGGCCGCGCAGCGGGATGGCCACCACCACGGCCACCATCGCGACGGCGAGCGTGCCGGCGCTGCGCAGACGGAATCGGAGCCGGCCGCCGAGCACGAACGGAATGGCAGGGCTGGTCTCGGTCACGGGAGGCGATGCTACTGACCGCGCATCCCTCGGCGGGCTTCGGTAGCGTCGGCACGCCATGAGTGATGTGTCGATCCCGGAACTCGCCGCCGAGATGTTGGCCGTGGGGTGCCGTCGCGTGCACGTGCTCGCGTGGCGAGATCTCGACGATCCCGACGCCGGTGGCTCCGAGGTGCATGCCGACCACTTCATGTCGCGGTGGGCCGCTGCAGGTCTCGAGGTCACACATCGCACGTCGTTCGCTGTCGGCCAGCCCGAGACCGCGATGCGCAACGGCTACCGGGTGGTGCGCCGCGGCAGTCGCTACAGCGTGTTCCCGCGCACGGTGATGGCCGAGACGGTGCAGCAGGGTCGCTACGACGCAATGGTGGAGATCTGGAACGGCGTGCCGTGGTTCAGCCCGGTGTGGTGCCATCGTCCGCGCATCAACTTCCTGCACCACGTGCACGGCCCGATGTGGGACCAGATCCTGCCGGGCCCGCTGGCCTCGTTCGGCCGGGTGCTCGAGGCCCGGTTGGCGCCGCCGTTCTACCGTCGCACGCTCACGGTGACGCCCAGCGACGCCACTCGCGACGAGTTGCTGCACCTCGGCTTCCGTCCCGACCGCACGCTGGCGGTGAACAACGGGGTGGAGGAGATGTTCCAGCCGGGCGGGGTGCGCGCCGACGTGCCGACGGTGGTGTGCGTGGGGCGCTTGGCGCCGGTGAAGCGGCAGGACCAGTTGATCGAGGCCGCCGTGGTGGCGAAGCGGCGGGTGCCCGATCTGCAGTTGGTGATCGTGGGTGACGGCCCGTTGCGGCCGGTACTGGAGGCACACATCGCCGGGCATCACGCACACGACTGGATCCACCTTGCGGGCAAGTTGTCGCACGAGGAACTGATCGCCCTCTACCAGAGGGCCTGGTTGGTGTCGAGCGCCTCGCTGGCCGAGGGGTGGGGTCTCACGCTCACCGAGGCGGCCGCGTGCGGCACGCCGGCGGTGGCCACCGACATCAACGGGCACCGCAGCAGCGTGGTCGACGGCGTGACCGGGGTGTTGGCGCCGCTCGAACGGCTGGGCGACACGATGGCCGACGTGTTGCTCGACCGCGGCCGGCGTGAGGTGCTGGCGGCGAACGCCTTGGCGAGGGCCCGCACGCTCACCTGGGAGGCGTCGGCCACCGGCGTGCTGAAGGCGCTGCACGGCGAGGTACTGGCGCGCCGGCAGCGTCGCTGAGGCCCTTGTCGCCCTGCACGTTCGGGCGCATCATGGAGGCACGGATCTCCTTCGTGGAACGAGGTGCGTCATGCAACGATGGCCGCTGCTCATCGCCCTGGTGTCGCTCGGTGCATGTGGGGGAGGTGAGGTCGCTGACGACGTGGTGCCGCCCTCGACCGTGGACCATGCGGCGGTGCTGGCCGACCACGAGACGGCCGAACTGGCTGCGCGGCTGACCGCCGTGCCGGGCTATTCGTTCGTCGATCCGCCGGCGGAGGAGGTGGCGGCTTTCGTCGATCAGCTGCACGAGACAGAAGCGAGGAACGACCGCGAGCAGTTCTTCGCCGCGGTGTCGTACCACGGCGTGGTCGCCGCCGACACCTCGCAGAACAAGGCCCACACGGCCGAGGGCGGTGCCGAGGTGGGGTTCCTGGTGCTGATGAGCTTCACCGTCGAACCGCCCGTGGTGGCGGAGGAGAATCCTCTGCTGCTGGTGGGCCTCTTCGAGGGGAGCGACACCGAGTTCAGCACGCATACGATCGGTGGCGTACCGATGCTGCTGGCCGACAAACCCGAGTCGGATGACAGTCGCTTCACGTACGCGTGGCTCGGTGACGGTGTCCTGCACCTGTTCGACGGCGCGACCCGGTCGACGATGGAACGTTGGCTCGAGCAGTACGTCGTCGAGTAGTCGTTCAGGGGAGACAACCCCGTCACACCCCTGTGGTGAAGTGGGGGCATGGAGTTGCGGGTACCTGATGCGGAGGCGATGGCGGGAATGTCGGCGAGCGATGTCGAGATCGCGGCGCAGTCGCTCGACTTCGTGCATCGCCGAGCGGTCGCGGCCAGCGCGCTGATGGTGCAGCGGGTCGAGACGTCGCAGGCGTTCCGGTCCGACGGCCATCGCAACGTGGCCGCATGGGGCCGGTCCACCCACAACTGGTCGAGCGCCGAGTCGGCTCGGATGGTGCGGCTCGCGCGTGCGATGGGGTTGCTGCCGATGTTCGGAGCGGCGTGTCTCGCCGGACGCATTGGTGTTCCGCAGATGCACGCCATTGCCGCCGTGACCGCGAACCCGCGCGTGAGGGAGTTCCTCGACGGGGCCGACGAACTGTTCGCCGGGTGGGCGGAGGGGCTGCCGTTCGACGACCTGGCGGTGGTCTTGCGACACTGGGAGGAGCTCGCCGACGTCGAAGGCGCTCGTTCGCGACACGATCGAGCAGCCCGTGATCGGCGTGCAGCGGTGCGGTTCGTGAGCGAGCGGGTGTACCTGGATGCGCAGGGTCCGGCTCACGACGGGGTGGCACTGGAGGAGGTGCTGCAGCGCTTCATCGATGTCGAGTGGCAGCTCGAGTGGGACATGCTCGCTGCGGTCCATGGCGACGCGATGCATGCGGGGCTGATGGAACGCACTCCGCAACAGCGTGGTTTCGACGCGTTGCAGCGGATTTTCTCCGCCGCCGCAGGCTCGGGGCAGGCAGGCGCTGCGCCCACGATCAACATCGTCATCGACCAGGCCACGTTCGAGCACGAACTCGCAGCGATGGCCGGCGACGAGCCGTCGCGACTCGACCCGAACCGCCACGCGGCCCAGCGCCGGTGTGAGGACACCGCCGGCCGCGTACTCGATCCTCACGCGGTCACGGGGATGGCACTGGTGGCGCACGTGCGGCGCATTGTGGTGCGCTCCGATGGTGTGGTGCTCGACATGGGGCGGCGACGACGGCTGTTCTCCGGACCCGCTCGCGAGGCGGTGCTGATGATGCATCGACGATGTACCCGGGTGGGTTGCAACATCCCTGGCAGCCGTTGCGAGGCCGACCATCTCGTGCCCTTCGGTCGGCATGGGCCGACCGACGTCGAGAACGGTGGCCCGGGATGCGATTCGCACAACCGTGCCCGCAACGACGGCTTCACCACCGTGAGGGATGCCCGGGGTAGGTACCACACACTGCGACCTGATGGCACGGAGATCGGCTGGCCGATGTACCGCATGCACATGCGGTTCCTCGGCATGATCGACGATCTCGCCGACCAGTTCACGAGCTGAACGCGTCAGCGGAGTGACGGGTCCCCGGTCAGTCGCCGCCCGAGCCCACGGACGTGAAGCTGACGAACACCATCTCGTCGTTCGTCACGGCGCCGAACATGCGCGGGAAACCACCGGCCGGCTCGCCGTAGTCGGTGCGCCAGAGCTCGTGACCATCGGTGGCGTCGAGGACGTGGAGGTCGTACCACATGGTGAAGACCCGCCCCTGCCCTGCGTGCCACGGCCAGCTGTAGTCGGTGATGTCGGCGCGCCACCGCTCCTCACCGGTGTCGATGAGGTATGCAGCCAGCCACGTGCCGGGCGTCGCGCCGGTGGGATCCGACGACGTGACGTAGACGGTCGTGGCGTCGGCGGCCCACACGTCGTCGTAGACGGGGAACCCGACAGCGGTCCAGCGCCGTGTGCCGGTGGCGATCTCGGTCCCGACGAGTGGATCGTCCTGCCCGCCGCTCACCTGCACCGTCGGCGTGGCAGGCGGCGTCCGACGCAGCCGATCGGCGTCAGCGGGGAACGTCGGGTCGGGCGCTGTCGAGGTGTCGAGCACCGCGCCGGTGCGGGCGTCGATGCGCAGCGTCTGGGCCGGGTAGGGGATCTGCAACCACACGTGATCGGTGTCGGCGGCGACCGCAATGTGCATGTCGCGGCTCGTGTCGCAGGTGACCCACTGCAGTTGCCCGTCGTCGAGCGCGTACGCGGCGAGGACGGGGTACTGGCCGGTCGGGCACATCTCGGCCGGGGGCACGTCGGGGACCGCCACGGTCGACGTGGTCGACGTGGTCGACGTGGTCGCCTGCACGGTGGCGGTCGATCCGCCGCTGCCGCCGCATGCAGGACCGACGGACGCGACCAGCAGCAGGATCGCCGCACGCCGCGATCGAGTGGTGAGGGAGCGGTTCATGCGACACCTCCTCGTTCACCACGAGGGTCTCACGGCGCGTGGCGTGTCGTCAGGGCCGAAGGACCCTGCCTCAGCGGGGGAGCAGGCGAGTGCCGGTCTTCAGCACCTTGAGCGCACCCTGCTTGGCGATGGTGCGGTGGTGGCTGCGGCCTTCCTCGGCGGTGCCCGCGCGGTTGGCGAGGAACCAGTCGTAACTGTCGGCCAGCGCTTCGCCGTTGGAGTAGGCAGGCTGCCAGCCGAGTGCGTCCTTCACGTGCTGGATGTCGAACCACAACGACTTGCTGTACATCAGCCAGTGGTAGGGCGCGAACGGCGCGAGGTGCAGGCCGGCGGCCACGCGCATGCCCAACGAGGCCGGGCCGGCGGGCAGCGAGCGCACCTTCGAGCCGGTACCGGCATGGGCGCAGAGCTCCTCGAGCGACTCGCGCATCGTGCCGAACCGGTCGGTGCCGGCGTTGAAGACGGCCGGGCCAGGGGCGTCGCCGGCGAGCAGGCACACCTCGGCCAGGTCGTCGGCGTGCACGAACTGGTAGCGGTTGGAGCCGTCACCCAGCACGAACACGTCGGCACCGTCGGCGATCCATTCGAACAGGATGCCGAAGATGCCCAGACGCCCGTGCCCGAGGATGGTGCGCGGGCGCACGATCGACACGTCGAGGCCGTTGCGCACCGCATCGAGGCACGCCCATTCGGCCGCGAGCTTGGCGAGTCCGTACTCCTCGGCCGGTGACGGCACGGTGGTGGGCAGTACGGGGTTCTCGCGGGGAATGCCGAAGACCGCGCTCGACGAGGTGTGCACCACCTTGCGGACCCCGGCGCGTTGTGCCTGGGCGAGCAGCAGTGTGGTGCCGTCGACGTTGACGGTGCGGAGCAGTTCGTGATCCTTGGCCAGGGGCACCTGGGCGACGTTGTTGAACACCACGTCGACCCCGTCGAGCGCTGCGGCCACCACCTTCGGGTCGCGCACGTCGCCCTGCACGATCTGCACCTCGGCCGGGCGATCGTCGGCGTCGTTGAGATCGAGCACGCGCACGGTGTGCCCCGCGGTGAGGAGCCGGCGCACGAGCAGCGAGCCGAAGTAGCCGCTGCCACCGGTGACGAGGCTGACGGTCACAGCTCGAGCCCGTTCTCCAGGCACCAGCGGATGCTGCGGCGCATGCCGTCGTACAGCTCGACGCGGGGTTCGTAGCCGATCTCGGCCGTGGACCGGCTGATGTCGCACGCGATGGTGTGGCCCATCTCGCCGAGCACGTGCAGTTGCTGCTGGTAGATGCCGACGGCCTGCAGCACGCGATCGCCCGTCTCGGCCACCTTGGCGGCCAGCGCAGGGAGGCGCGTGGACGGCGGTTGCACGCTGAGCCCCTCGTCGACCAGTGCACGCCCGACGGTCTCCACGATCTCGTTCACCGTGTAGGGACGGGCGTCGGCGATCCAGTACCCGTTGCCCTTCGCTGCGGGGGTGAGCTCGGCGGCCAGGATGCCGTCGACGAGGTTCTCGACGTACACCATCGACCGGCGCTGCTCGCCGTTGCCGATGACCGGGAACTTGCCGGCCCGCACCATGCGGAAGAACGTGGTCTGGCGCGGCGGCTGGAAGGGGCCGTAGAACCACGGCGGACGGACGATGGCCGTGTCGAGTCCGGCGACGGCCGCTTCGTTGACGGCCATCTCGGCGAACATCTTGCTCTTGCCGTAGCCGAGGTAGGGGTTGAACGGCTCGTCGGCGCGGAACGTGTCGGCGTGGTCGGGGTTCGTGCCGAACGGGCTGTTCGACGAGACGTGCACGAGGCGGCGGATGCCGGCGTCGAGGCAGGCCTCGGTGACGTGCCGTGTGCCGTTGGTGTTCACCTCGGTGAACTGCCGCACCGACGACGGGTGGATGATGCCGGCGGTGTGCAGCACGTCGGTGTCGGCACCGACGCCGAACAGCAGGCGCTTGGCCGTGTCGGCCCGGGCGATGTCGCCGATGATGATGTCGACGCCTTCGCGGTCGCCGACGAACGCTGCCAAGGCGTGTGCGTCGGCGGTGCTGTGCGCGAGCAGGCGCAGCTGGCGTCGCCCGGGTGCGGCGAGCAGGCGATGCGTGAGCGCACGTCCGAGCCAGCCGTTGGCGCCGGTGACGACGGTGGTGTGCGGGGCGGCCCAACGATCAGGCACGGTTGCCTCCAGTGGCGACGAAGTGACGGGCATTGCGGATGGCGAACGCCATGACCGACGCCTGCGGGTTCACCCCGGGCGCGGTGGGCAGCAGCGACGCATCGTTGACGTAGACGTTCGATTGACCGTGCACGCGTCCGAACGAGTCGGCGCCGCAGCGGTCGGTGTCCTCACCCATCGGTACGGTGCTGCAGAGGTGCACGGTCATCACGGACGCCTTGGTGGCGGCGAACGAGCGCTGCATGGTGGCGACGTCCTTGCGGTTGCGGACGATGGGTGCGCCCTTGAACGACGGGAACACCTCGAGTGCGCCGGCCTCCAGCATGAGCAGTGTGAGGCGGGCCATGCCGCTGCGCAGCAGTTCGCGGTCGCGGCCGGTGAGCCCGTAGGTGACGATGGGGTCGCGCAGGCGGGGCACGCTGAACACGCGACCGCGGCCCTCGCTGGTGATGGCCGCGTAGTAGACGCTGATGTGCTGCCAGTCGGTGACGGCGCGCTTGAACGTCGGCCACTGGTCGAGCAGGTTCAGCGCCACGAGGCCCGGGTTGCTGGCCGACCCGCCGAACGACAGGTGCGGGGCGAACTCCTTCACCTGGTGCACCGGCACGTCGTCGGGCACGTTGATGGGGTCGGCGAACCGTGCGGCGAGCTTGACGGTGGGGTGTACCGCCAGACTGCGCCCGATGTGGCCGCGGATCCCCGACCGCTGCAGCAGCGCAGGGGACTGGATGGCGCCGCCGCACACGAACACGTGGCGGAACGTGATGACGCCGGGGGAGCCGTCGGCCAGGGTGGTGATGGCCCGCACGGCCTTGCCGCCCTGTGCCTCGAGCCGGTCGACCCGGCAGCCGGTGGCGATCCGTGCGCCAGCACGCATGGCCCGCGGCAGATAGGTGCGGGTCATCGACTGGCGCTCGCCGGCGGTGGCGGGCGCGCCCTTGGGATAGGTCATCCAGCGGGGGATCTCGCCGTTGCGCCAGCCGAGTGCGTCGGCGCCGCGGCGCAACACCTCACTCGGCTCGGAGTACGGTCCCGGCACCGGGCCGACACTGATCTCGTGCTCGACCTCGGCGGCGATGGCGAGCAGGTCGTCGGGGTCGAAGTCGTCGATGCGGAACTGGTCGCGCCAGCGCTCGAGCACGTCGCCCGGTGGACGCCAGTAGAGGCCGCTGTTCACCTCGGTGCCGCCACCGGCGCAGCGTCCCTCGGTGTACGCGATGGACGGGAGGCCGAGGGCCACGGTCACGCCACCGGCGCGGTACTGGCGGTCCATCTGATCGAGCGAGAACGGCACGACCGAGCCCTGCTCCACCCAGTCGCCTTCCTCCACGACGAGTACGTCGAAGCCGGCTTCGGCGAGCACGGTGGCGGTGGTGGCGCCACCGGCGCCGCTGCCGATGATGAGCACGTCGGCGTGCATGGTGTTGGTGGCGGGCTGCGCGCTCATGCGGCGGCCTCGGCGGGCTGCGCGCCGGTGGGGGATGTGTGCGGCCAGTGCTCCCAGATGTAGGCGAACGACAGCGAACGCACCAGGCGCGGATACTCGGCGACCAACGGCAGCGGCAGCCGCATCACGATGCGTGCGAGCGGCCAGCCGCCCGGCAGGGACAACAGGGTGCGGAACACGGTGCCGAGCACGAGCACGCCGAACCGGGTGAAACTGGGCAGTCCGTCGACGCGGCGGGCGACGAACTCGACCGCGTCGTGGCGGTGCGACGGCGGCAGGTCCGGCAGGTCGAGGGCCAACAGCCGCTCGGCGAACGAAGCAACGACGGGGAGGGCGGGCACCTGGCGCATGAGCACCGGAATCGTATCGGCCTTGTAGCATCGCTGCCCGTGCGTCCGGTCGTCGTCATCCCCACGTTCAACGAGCGGGAGAACATCGTCGACCTGCTCCGGGTGCTCCGCGTCACCGTGCCGACCGCACAGTTGATGGTGGTGGACGACCTCAGTCCCGACGGCACCGGCATGCTCGCCGACACAGCCGCCGCCGAGTTGGGCAGCATCACCGTGGTGCACCGCCATGGCCGCCCCGGGCTGGGCGCGGCCTACCGCCACGGCTTCTCGCTGGCGTTCGAAGAGGGCTTCGACGTGGTGGTGTCGATGGACAGCGACTTCTCGCACGATCCGTCCGTCATCCCCACCATGCTTCGCCTCATCGGCGAAGGTGCCGACGTGGTGATCGGCAGCCGCTACGTGCCGGGTGGTGGCACCCAGGACTGGCCGTTGCGGCGGCGGCTGCTCTCGCGATGGGGCAACCGCTACACGGGTTGGCTGCTCGGTGCGAAGGTGCGCGACTGCACGGCCGGGTTCCGTGCCTACCGGGCCGACGTACTGCAACGCATCGACCCGTCGAGCACCAGTGCCGAGGGGTACGCATTCCTCACCGAACTCACCCGCCGGCTGGCGCGCTCGGGTGCGAAGATCGTGGAGACCCCCATCCTGTTCAAGGACCGCGAGAAGGGCACCAGCAAGATGTCGGCGCGCATCATCGCCGAGTCGATGCTGCTGGTGACCGGGTGGGGGGTCGTCGACCGGTGGCGGGCCCTGCGGCAGCGGTTCACGAAGGGATGAACTCGCGCTCGGTGGCCTGGACGGTGCGTGCCGCGGTGGCGGTGCCGTTCCTGGTGGCACTGGTGGCGCTCTCGCGTACCCACTGGGTGCCGGTCCTCGACCTCGCGATGACCGAACTGCGGGTGCGCGACGTGTTCGGTGCGCACACGCCCCTCATCGGTCTGCCCGGCCGCATCGGCAACTTCCCCGACCAGGGCAGTCACCCGGGGCCGTTGAGCTTCTATCTGCTGTGGCCGGTGTATCGGCTCTTCGGCGGCTCGGCGTACGGGATGCTGGTGGGAACCGCCGTCATCAACGTCGGTGCGGCGTGGACGGCCGTGTGGATCGCCGGCCGGCGGGGCGGGCGACGCCTGGTGTGGGGCGTCGGTGCGTTCCTGATGGTGCTGCTCGCATGGTTGGGTGCGAGCGTGCTCACCCAGCCGTGGAATCCGTACCTGCCGTTGGTGAGCTTCGTGGTCGTGCTGCTGGCGGCGTGGAGCGTGCTCGACGGCGACCACTGGATGCTGCTCCCACTGGTGGGCTTCTCCACCCTGTGCGCCCAGACCCATGTGCCGTACCTCGCGTTGTGCGTGGTGCTGTGTGCGGTGGCGTTCGGCACGGTGGGATGGCGGTGGTGGCAGGCTCGGGCGGTCGATCGGGCCGAGTTGCGCTCCGTGCTGTTGAGCGTCGCGCTGGGCGCAGTGCTGTGGTTGCCGGTGTTCGTCGACGAGGTCCGACGCGACCCGGGCAACATCACGATGCTGCGTCGGCACTTCCTCTCGCCGCCGGAGGACCCCGTGGGCATGGCCACCGGTGTGCGCACGGTGCTCGCCCACTTCGACGTCACACGGGTGCTCACGGGCACGGTCACCCGTACCGACGACCATCTGGCCACCCTCGACGACCTGGCGGGGGGACGGTGGGTCATCGGCGCGCTCGTGGTGGCAGTGTGGCTGGTGGCGTTCGTGGTTGCCGTTCGCTTGCGGGAGCGGCGTCTGGTGCGTGCGCACGCCGTCGTGGCGGTGGCGTTGGCGGTGGCCGTGCTGTCGACCGGGCGCATCTTCGGCAAGGTGTGGTACTACCTGACGCTGTGGTCGTGGTCGATCGCCCTGCTCGCCGTGGCGGTGTCGGTGTGGACCGCAGCGGTGTGGTGGGAACGTCGAGACCGTCGTCCTTTGCCGCTGGTGAAGCTGGCGGTCGCTGCCGTCGCCCTGGCAGGGGTGTGCTTCCTCAAGGACGCCGCGATGGTGGATCCACCGGAACCGCGGCTCTCGCGTTCGCTCGACGCAGTGCTCGACGACACCGCTGCGGCGCTCGACCCCGACGGCGTGTACGCCGTGGTGTGGAACGACGCGTACTACTTCGGCTCGCAGGGCTACGGCCTGATCAGCGAGCTCGAGCGTCGAGGTTTCAACGCGCGTGCGTACGAGACGTACCGCGTGCCGGTCACGCCGCACCGCATCACCGACCCCGCCTCGGCCACCGCAGAGGTGGTGTTCGCCACGGGCGTGAACGTCGCCGCATGGCGTGACCGCGACGAAGCAGTCGAGATCGCCTGGTTCGAACCTCGATCAGCCGAGGAGTTGGCGGAGTACGAGCGGCTCCGTGGCGAGGTGATCGCCGAACTCGAGGCCGAGGGGCTCGACGACGTGGTGGCGTTGGTCGACACGAACCTGTTCGGTGCGTCCCTCGATGCGCGGGTGCCGGTGGCGACGGAGCAGAAGATGGCGCGGATGCTGGTGCTCGGTCAGGAGACGGCCGTGTTCCTCGCGCCGCCCGGCACGTTCTGACCCTCAGTCCGGGCAGGGTGCCGACTGGTCGCTGTAGAGGGCGTACGCGGTGTTGAGGTACGTGTCGACCAGCGGGAACAGTGGGCCCGGATCCTCGGCGGCGTCGAGTTGGCCGTGGTAGTACCACCAGCTGACGGTGCCCTCGTAGACCAGCCGTCGTGCGGCCTCGAGGTCGCCACCGAGCGCGGCGTCGAGGTCGGCGATCTGCTGCTCCGATGCCTCGGCGAGGGCGGACTCGGCCACGCCGAACGAGCCCTGCACGAGGAGTTGGATCAGCTGATCGGCCTGGGTGGCCGCCGTGGCTTCGTCGGCAAAGGAGAGCTGGCTCGCCAGACCGACCAGGCAGGCGTCGCCGTCGTAGAGGATGGCGGCAGGGCCCTGCAGTTGGAACACCCGTGCGGGTTCCGTGCCGTCGGCGCGTCGTGACTCGCCGAGCTGGCGCACCATCCCCTCGTCGTCGACGCGGAACTCGATGTCCATGTCCTGCATGGTCATCATCATCGTGCTGCTGTACGGCTCGAACGGGCGAAGGTTGCTGATGTCGTAGAGCACCGGGGCCACATCGGCGAGCTGCGCGATGTTCGGCATGATGCGGCGCATGGTGGGCATGGTGGCGTAGTCGGCCACCGGTCCTTGAGGATGGGCCTGGTACGGGATGGCGAGCACACCGACCGCCACGGCAACCCCTGGGAGCGCGAAGTGGGCGGCGCGCGGCAGCCGCGCGGGCAGCCGCGCACGTATCTCGGTGGCCACCACGGCGAGCGCGACGGTGTGCACGAACACCGCGAGCGGCCACAGCAGCCGCACGTGGTGGGCGGCCAGGCCGACCGGACCGACGGTGAGGTTGGCGATGGCGAGGATGCTGCCGACCACACCGACGGCGGCCATCAGCGCGGCGTTGCCGAGGAGGTGGCGTTCGGCGCGACGGTGGCGCACCACGCCGTAGGCCAGCAGTGCGAGCAGCACGCCGATGGTGACGAGCGCCAGGATGGTGCTGGGCAGGTCGGCGATCTCGATGCGCGGGTCGTCGGGCTTGCCCGTGAGCGGCGTGCTCGGCACCGACGTGGAGAAGCCGCTGCGCAGCCACCACGGCGGCAGGGTGTAGATGCGCGCGCCCACGCCCACGGCCTGCTGGAGGCCGACCTGGAGGTCGCCGCCGCCCGCGTTGCCGGCGAGGCGGCTGAGGTTGCCCTTGCCGGGGCCGAAGAACTGCTCGATGAGTGTCTGCGACCAGAGCACCAGGACGGCAGCGCCGAGGATGGCGGTGCGGCGGGACAGCACGGCGGCACGCAAGGGCAGGTGCGGTCGACCGCGCCGGACGAGCAGGTAGCTGATGAACGCGGCGGGGCAGAGGACGGCGAGGATGTACGCGTAACTGATGTGGGTCTGCACCAACAGCGACGCGATGGCCAGGGTCCAGCCGAGTGTCCACGTCTGGCCGTCGGCGAGGCCGACGAGCAGCACGAGCAGGAGGAGGAACCACAGCAGCAGCGCGTGGGCCTGCCAGATGTCGATGAGCAGCTCGCTGCCCATCGTCCAGACGAGCGCGACGGTGGCCAGGAGTGCCCACTGCTCGGCCAGCCAGCCACCGATACGGCGTGCTGCCAGGCTGATGCCGACGACCGCGAGGATGTTCAGCGAGCCGACCCCGATGGCGGCGCCAGGCCCGGGGCCGAACACCTTGGCGAAGGGCGCTGCGAGGTCCTGGTACAGCGGACCGGGGTTGTTCATGTTCTCGCCCACGCTCAGCGATGCCGAGGTCCACGAGCCGAGCCACGGGTGATGCTCGGTGGCCACGTCGACGACCCGGATGTAGAGCAGGGCGTTGTCGCCGATGGGGAACCAGTGGTGCACCAGTGCCCGCACGATGGCGACGACGATGGGGAGGATGGCGGCGGCGAGCATCGCGCCGCGCGCCCATGCGGCCTGCCGGGGGGTCACGGCGTGCCGAGACCCTTCATGGCCACCGACGACGACTGCGAGAAACCGGAGAACAGCACCAGGAAGCTGATGAACGTGGTGGTGAACAGCACGCCGGCGGCGGCCGTGAGCGCCAGGGCGGTGGCGCCGCCGAACACGCCGACGGCGGTGAGGGTGAGCAGCGTGGCGAACGCCACGAACGACGCAGCCGCCACCACGAGCATGCGCGCCGCGATGCGTTCGGAGAACGGCATCAGCATGCGGATGCCGTGGGCGATGAGCGACGACGTGTTCATGCGCGAGCGGCCGGCGAAACGGTGGCCACGGGCACAGGGGACCGTGGTGGTGGCTCGTCGCAGCGCCAGCAGCGTGGACGAGTAGCAGAGGTCGAAACTCGGGTGGTGCACGGTGGCCTTCAACGAGTCGCCGCGCTGGCCGGCGAAGTTGCCCGAGAGCACCGTGATGCCGGCCATGAACCGGAAGAACACCCGGAACATCGAGTACAACACGCGGAACAGCAGCGGCTCGGAGCGCTTCGTGCGTTCGGCGAGCACGAGGGCGGCGCCGGTGGACTGCAGCGCGGCGAGCAGGCGGGGCACGTCGCCCGGTTGGTCCTCGCCGTCGGAGTCCATCGTGACCACGACGTCGTCGTCGGCGAGGCCGGGGGCGAGGTGACGGAGGCCGTAGACGATGGCGCGCTGGTGACCGAGATTGAACGGCGGGGTGAGCACCTGCACATCGGGGAGCCCGAGCAGGCCGGCGACGTCGGGGTCGGTGCCCGCCGAGTCGTCGACCACGAGGAACCGGAGTTCGCGGGTGTCGCCCGACGCAGTGACGGCCTCCCGAACTTCGCGGTGCAGGCGTGTGTACGACTCGGTGTCGAACATCATCGGGCTGACCACCCAGATCATCGGGCGGCCTCGGGCTTGGTGAGCAGCGCGGTGACGGAGGTGCCGCCGGGCCAGATGCGGCGCAGGGCAGTGGTGCCGCGGCTGAACAGTTCGGCCGACTGGTCGACGATGCGCGGGAGTTCGGGGAAGTCGGCGTGCTCGCGCTCACCTCGCTGCACCTTGCGCACCAGCACCAGCGGGAGCAGTTCGGGGAACAGGTACGAGCAGTGGTCGACGCGGAATCCGGCGGCGCCTGCGAGGGCGCGGACCTGGGGTCGCGAGTAGCGGCGGTGGTGGCCGAGCGAGGTGTCCCACGATGTGAACGCCCACTGGAACGCGGGCACGGTGAGCAGCAGCTGTGCACCCGGCGCCATGCGCTGCTGGATGCCGCGGAGCACGCCGAGATCGTCGTCGATGTGTTCGAGCACGTCGAGCATGGTGACGATGGTGGTGGCGGGGATGTGCGCCGTCGGGTTGCCTCGCCGCTCGGCGCCGAAGTGCGCGGCCAGCGCCGCGTCGAGCACGGGCGAGGCCTCCTCGAACTGGTAGTGCAACGGGCGCGACGAGCGGGCGAGCCAGTCACCGAGCTGTCCGGAACCGGCGCCGATGTCGAGCACCGTGTCGGCGCCGCTGCGCGCCGCGGCCTGATGCACGAGGCGGAAACGGACGCGATGCCAGAACGTGTCACCGGCGTCGCCGGCGACACGCATCTGCTGTTGTTCGAGCGGGGTGACGAGGTCGGGATCCAACGGGGAGGACACTACCGCCGGGCCTTCAGGTCGTCGCAGATCGGCGTGCCGCCGTGTGCGGGCGTGATGAGGTCGAGCGTGTCGCTGATGTCGGCGTCGGCCAGATCGGGTGCCGCGAATGCGAAGAGGGCGAGTTCGTCGTCGATGAACACGGCGAGCTGGCCGATGACGGGGTCGGAGGTGATGCGCACGCGGTGGTCGCCGTCGGCCAGCGCGAGCGGTGTGCCGATGATCGGCTCGCCCTCGTCGGGGTGGAACGAGGTGAACACCTGGCCGTCGTTGCTGTCGATGCGCAGCTCGCCGGTCGGCGTGGTGATGACGACCGGGTCGGCGCCCGTCGTGTGGATGCCGTCGAGGCGTCGCACGCCGTCGGCCAACTCCAGTGGCACCCAGTTCGTCTGCTCGGCGATGTACAGCCCGTCGCACGCACCGTCGATGGCGACCACGCCGTCGCGTGGCACCACCATGCCGGGCTGCAGGTCGATGACCGATGGTGGAGTGCCACCGAAAACGGCGTCGTCGAGGTCGTAGCGGAACTCGGTGAACCCGGGCGCCTTCAGGTTCTGCGTCCAGAGCGCGAACGACGTGTTCACCCAGGTGCCCCAGACGACGAGCATCACGAACCCTGCCTTCGCCCATCGACCGGCTGCGCCCTGGGGCAACGCCACGACGGCCACGGTCGCTGCCGCCGGGATCACCAGCGCCGGCAACATGTCGGTGAGATAGCGATGCGCGACGAAGCCGATGAGGAAGCTGGGCACCGCCGCGATGACCGCACCGATCCAGAGGGCGACGAAGGGCCACGATCGCCTGCGGGCCACCACCCACACGCCCATCACGGCGAGCACGGCCAGCAGCGTGGCGGCCGTGGGCAGCGACGACGCCGGGGTGTTGCCCTCCAGCGGGTAGGAGCCGTACTCGTGCGCCAGTGGTCCGAAGCGGGCGAACGGGACGAGCCGTTCGAACCGCACCGCATCGGGGCGCAGGTACTGCACCACGGTCGTCGGGAGGAACCGCAGGCTGAAGAAGCTGCCGTCGTTGCCGGCGAACCACGCGGCACGGTCGGCGTTCTGCAGCGTGAGCAACTGCCGATCGGCAGGCAGGTCGAGCAGTGTGCCGAACTTGGCGAGGTTCATCGCCACGTTCGTGGCGACGCCGAGCACGGCGCCCGCGAACGCGTACGTGGCGAGTCGCCGGTCGCGGCGCCACAGCAGCACGCCGACGAATCCGACGGCGGCGAGCGCGCCGATGCCGACGCTGGATCGTGTGAGCACGGTGGCCGTGCCGAACAGCACCGACACGAGGAGCAGTCGCGTGGACGGGGATTCCCAGAGTGCGAGCAGCGTCGCAGCGGTGGCGAGGAAGAGCGCGAACGCCCACAGTTCGGTCTCGTCGTACACGCTGTTCCAACCGGCGAGGCTGAGCGCAGGGGAGCAGGCGACGGCAGCGACGAGCGCTGCGGTACGGCGGGGTGAGCCGCCACCCAGCACGCGGGCGGCACGTTCCGCGACGTAGCGGGTGGCCGTGCAGGCGAGGAAGAACGCGAGCACCATCGACGGTGCCGAGAGCCGCCCGTCGATCCAGTGGCCGGTGGCCACGAACGGCAACCGCAGCAGCGCGAGGAACGGGCCGTAGTAGAGGTAGGTGCGGCCGTCGATGAGGAAGCCCTCGGGCCCGGCCAGTTCGGCCGGGACGTCGAGGCGGAAGTGCAGGAACGCCCGTGCCTGGCCGTCGTAGAAGTCGGTGCTGAACGCCCCTCGGTCGAACAGGTCCCACGGGCGTCCGCGGGTGACGATGAGCAGGAACACCAGCGTCGCGACCAACGTGACACGCCGCGCGAGCTGCGACTCGGGCGAGCGGTGCGCGCGGATCACAGCAGCACCATGCTGAGGACCGACACGGCGACGACCGACGCGATGCCGAGGGCGATGGTGGGGAGGTCGGGGGTCTGCATGCGGCGGATGGGTCGTTCGACGGCGAGGTGCAGGCCGGTGGCCACCAGCAGCGACACCGCGACCATGACGAGCATCAACGGCACACCGTCGAGTCCGCCGTCGTGAGATCGCAGCACCAGGATGACCGGCCAGTGCACGAGATACAGCGAGTAGCTCACCAGACCCAACGGGCGAAGTGGCGTCGCGGCGAAGGCGCTGGCGGCGCGACCGCGCTGCAGCAGCCCGATGATGGTGACGACGGTCGTGGCCGCGACGAGTGAGTAGCCGCCGCGCAGCAGCCACGGCGGGGTGTAGTCGGCGAACAGGAACAGGACCAGCAACACGGCTGCACCTCCGAAGGCCATCGCATCGGCGGCGGTGGCGGTGGGGCGAGGTGCTCGGTCGCTGCGCATCCACACCGCCAGCAGTACGCCGGCGAACAGCTCGGGCATGCGCAGCACGGTGTGGAACTCGAGCGTGGGCTGCCAGTCGGTGACGAGGTTCGACAACACCACGGGCACGACGACACCCGCCACCGCAATGGGCACCAGCGCACGGCGGAACAGCACCAGCAGCAACGCGAGGACGATGTAGAACTGCTCCTCGACGGCCAACGACCAGGTGGGACCGAGCGGGCCGACGATGGTCTGCAGCAGCTTCTCCTCGCCACCGACGATGACGTGCCAGTTGGTGACGTTCCAGGCGGCGGCGACGGCGTCGGCGGCGCGAGCCGACAGCAAGCCGGCGGCACTGAGCAGCACCACGGCGATCACCACCACCAACGACGCAGGCCAGAGCCGGCGGATGCGACGCGCCCAGAACGAGCGGAGGTGGATGGCACCGGTGTCGTGGTGTTCGCGCAGCAGCAACGACGTGATGAGGAACCCGCTCAGGGTGAAGAACACCGACACGCCGATGAACCCGCCGCGGAACCAGCCGTCGAGACCCGACATCGCGCAGGCGTGGAACGCCACGACCGCGGCGATGCACAGGCCACGCATCCCGTCGAGCGACGGCTCGTAGCGGCCGAGCGCGCTGGTGGCCGCCGGACCGGTGATCATCGTCCGGCGGTCATCGCGTCGCGTCGTTGCGGAGTGCGCCGCCGCGCCACGGGCGGAACTCGTAGACGAACTGGTAGGCGAACATCGTCGGCCACCACTTCACCAACAGGCGATCGGCGCGGCCGACAGTGCCGGCGACGAGTGCATGGTCGCTCAGACCCAGCGCGTCGAGTGGCAGACCCGTGTGACGGTGCGCCACCCGCTCCAGCCCGGCCTCTTCAGCCACGCGCAGGAACCGGCGACGAGTGAAGAACCGCAGGTGGGTGGCGTCGAGCACGCCGCGCTGGTCGTAGTCGAAGCGGCCGGCGGCGATGCGGAATCGCGGGTACCAGTGGCTGATGTTCGGGACGCTGGCGATGATGCTGCCGTGCGCGTGCACCCGTGATGACATGTCGGCCAACAGCGCCGCCGGATCGGCGAGGTGCTCGATGACGTCGGCGCCGATGACGAGGTCGAAGTCGTCGCCGACATCGTCGGGAATGCCCTGCGACAGGTCGGCCTGCACGAAGTGGCTCATGCGGCCGCGGACACCATCGGCCTCGGCGATGTCGACGCCCACGACGGTGTGACCTGCCTCGGTGAGCGCGGCGGCCAGCCAGCCAGGGCCGCAGCCGACGTCCAGAATGCGTAGCGGCGGGCGGCCCTGCACCATCTGCAGGATCCGACCGTGCGAGCTGTACGGGGACGGCTTGAACGCATACGGCTCGCTGACCCGACCGAGGCGGCCGCTGCCGAAGCCCGATCGGCCGAGGCGGTACCGCACTGTGTCGATGACCACGTCCTTGGCGTACTCGAGTCCGTTGACGTGGCAGATCTCGTCGCCGTAGTACGTGGGGATGGGTACCTCGACGATCTTCATCTTCGCCGCAGCGAGCTGCAGGATGATCTCGGTGTCGAAGTCGAACCCGTCGGAGTTGCCCACGAACGGGAGTTGTTCGAGCGCGCTGACGCGGTACGCGCGGTAGCCCGAGTGCCATTCGCTGAGCTGCAGCCCGGTGAGTGCGTTCTGGGTGGTGCTGAGGATGCGGTTGCCGACGTACTTGTACTTCGGCATGCCGCCCTTCAGCGCCTGGCCGCGATGCATCATCCGTGAGCCGAACACGGCATCGGCGTCGCCGTCGACGATGGGGGCGATGATCTCGCCCATCACCTCGGGCGCGTACTGGCCGTCGCCGTGCAGCAGCACCACGACATCCCAGCCGTGGTTGACGGCGTAGGTGTAGCCGGCCTTCTGGTTGCCGCCGTAGCCCAGATTCTGCGGGTGCCGCACGACGGTGAGGTGGAAGCGCGGGTTGTTGCCGTGGTACTCCTGCGCCACGCCGTGCGTGTCGTCGGTGGAGTGGTCGTCCTGCACGAGCACTTCGGCCAGCTGCAGCTGTGTGGCATCGGGAATGCGGTCGAGTACCGCCGCGAGGGTGGACTCGGCGTTGTACGCGACGACCAGGACACCGACCTTCATCGCGACCTCCGCAGCGGGCTGTAGCGAACGATGCAGACGATGGCCCGCACGCCGTCGCGCCAGCCGATCTTCTTGCCCTCGGCGTAGGTGCGCCCGTCGTACGAGATGCCCACCTCGTACACGCGTACCCGCATCGCGGCCACCTTCGCGGTGACCTCGGGTTCGAAGCCGAAGCGGTCTTCCTCGACGGTGATGGCCTGGATGACCTCGCGTCGGAACACCTTGTAACAGGTCTCCATGTCGGTGAGGTTGAGGTCGGTCATCATGTTCGAGAACAGGGTGAGCAGTCGGTTGCCGACGGTGTGCCAGAAGTACAGCACCCGGTGCGGCGCGCCGCTCTGGAAGCGCGAGCCGTAGACCACGTCGGCGAGTCCGCGCTCGAGCGGTTGCAGCAGCAGGCCGTAGTCGTCGGGGGAGTACTCGAGATCGGCGTCCTGCACCACGACGTACTCGCCGGTGGCGAGCCCGAAGCCGGTGCGCAGCGCCGCTCCCTTGCCCATGTTGCGCGGCTGGAAGTGCACCCTGACCAGCGGATGTTCGTACGCCTCGAGGATGGTGCGGCTGCGATCGGTGCTGCCGTCGTCGACCACGATGACCTCGTGCACCCACGGAGAAGCGAGGACCCGCCGCAGCAGTTCCTCGATGGTGGCTTCCTCGTTGTAGCAGGGCACCACCACGGACAGGCAGCGGCGGGCGTGATCGGTCACGGGGCGTGATGCTACCGGAGGTGTGTCGCACGGGCGGAGTACGGTGGCGGCGATCATGACCGAGGATCTCGACGCCGACACCGCACGCCGGGCACTGTGGGCTGCCGTCGGCGTGGGCGCGGTGGTACGTCTCGCGTACTTCGTCTCGAAGTGGTCGTCGCCGCTGTTGATGAACGACTCGCTGTACTACGCAGGGCAGGCGAAGCAGCTCCTCCAGGGGATGTGGTTCCGCGAGCCCTTCTTCCCGCAGCACCCCGGCGCCGAGCACGGGCCGCTGACGTCGATCCTGATGGCGCCGGTGAGCATCGGCGACGACTTCTACCGTTGGCAACGCCTCGTCACCGTGGCCACGGGCGTGGCGCTGGTGTGGGTGATCGGCCAGTGCACCGCTGAGATCGCGGGCCGTCGGGCGGCAGTGGCCGCGGCGTTCATCGCTGCGCTGTACCCGAATCTGTGGATGAACGACGGCCTGGTGATGTCGGAGAGCGTGAGCATGCTGTGCGTGGCGTGTTCGTTGTGGGCCGCATGGCGGCTGGCGCACGCCGACGACGGCCGGGCGGCCTGGCGTGCGGCGGCGGTGCTCGGTGTGGCGTTGGGTCTCGGCCTGCTGGCGCGCAGCGAACTGGTCACGTTCGCGCCGTTGGTGGTGGGCTGGGTCGCGCTCGTGCGTCGGCGGACGACATTCGACTGGCGGCCGGCGCTGCTGGCGCTGGTCGCGTGCGGCGTGCTCGTGTCGCCCTGGGTGGTGTTCAACCTCGCCCGGTTCGATCGGCCGGTTTTCCTCACCACGAACGACGGCACCACCTGGCTGGGATCCAACTGCGACGCGATGTACCGCGGGGGTGATGCCGGAGGATGGACGATCGAGTGCGTGGTGGCCGACCCTGAGTACGGCGCCGACGAGGAGCCGAGCGTGCGGTCGGCGCGGCAGCGGACGCTCGGCCTGCGGTACATGGCCGATCACCTCACCGAGGTGCCGCGTGTGATGGCGACGCGGGTGGCACGCACCCTCGACCTCTACGGGCTGAGCGATCTGCTGCATCAGGACGTCGGTGAGGAACGGCCACGCTGGGCGGCCTGGGCGGGCATCGTGATGTTCTGGTTGCTCGCGCTGGCATCGATCGTGGGTGTGCGACAGCTGCCTCGTCGCGCATGGTCGCTGCTGGTGATCCCGTTCGTGGTGGTGCTGGCCACCACGATGCTGTTCTACGGAGGCCATCGCATCCGCTCGACCGCCGAGCCGTCGTTGGTGATGCTCAGTGGGGTGGCGGCGGCGTGGTGGTGGTCGCGTCGTCGTCCCGCGCGCTGAGCGCGGCGCACAGCACCAGCACCACCACCAGCAGTCCGGGGCGGTGCATCCGTTCGAACCAACCCGGCCACGCGGCGTTGGCCGGAGGGCGGAACTGCAGGACCCGCTGCAGGATGCGGGCCGAGAGCAGCGCCATGAGGCCCACCCCGGCCAGCGCGGCGATGCGCGGCCGACGGAAGACGAAGACCAGTACCGCGGGGACCACGGCCAGCAGCGCAGTACGCGGCGCCGCGACGAGTGCGGTGAGCAGCACGACGGCCACGGCAGAGAGTGCGGCATCGCTCCACGACGTGCGCGCGAGGACAAGGCGGTCGATGCGCGGCGGGGCAGGCGCGAAGTGGATGGCGTCGCGCCGGGCGGGGCGGCGGCGCAGCGCCAGGTACAGGCACGCCATCACGGCGAGCAGCGACGCCACGAGTGCGGCGGTGACGGGTGTCTGCGCGCCCCATTCGATGTGCACGACGGTGGTGGAGGTACTCGGTGGGAGCCACCAGCCGTTCATGCCGCCCGCGATCTGGACGGGGGTGCCCAGGTCGGCGTCCTCCGTGTGGGCCGCCCAGCCGAGGTTGAATCCTTCGCCCATCACCAACCAGCATCCGGCGGGGCACTCGTCGACCGTGGCGGTGCGTGAGGTGCGCGTGCGGGTGACGGTCACCGACGGCGAGTCCGTCGCAGCCGGACGAGCGTCGGCAGTGCGGAGCACGACGCGGTCGACGTCGATACCGGTGCCGGACTCGATACCCGGCTCGGTGCGCAGGCGGTGCGTGCCGGCGCCGAGTTCGAATGCGTCGCCATCGCAGGTGGGGACGTCGACTGCGTCGCCTGCGACCAGTCGGGCGATGAGACCGTCGCTCAGCTCGACGCCGAGGGGCTTGCCGTCGAGTTCGGCGATGTCGACGCAGTACGGCACATGGTCGGCTTGGTGGAACTCGCTGCGGCCCAGCCCGGGCGACGTGAGCTCGCGGATGGCCACCGGCAGCGTGATCGGCTCGGCGAATCGGCGGTCGGTGGTGGACCGTGGCTCGATGTCGGCGATGGTGACGTGCAGCGGGCCGGTGGTGATCGTGGAGGTGAGCGGCACGGTGCTGATGCCGTCGGCGTCGGGCGGTGGCACGGTGAGGTCCATCGTGGTCGGCCCGTTGGAGACGGTGATGCCGGTGATGCGCGAGTGCAGTTCGTCGACCGGCTGTTGCAGCGTGAGGGTGTCCACGCCGAGCGGCCCCACGTCGAACTGCAACGAACTGCCGACGGCGCCGTCGAACGGCGACGTCCACGCCGTGGAGGGGTCGCCGTCGGCGGCGTAGACGCCGCGGGACCCCAGGTCGCCGGTGAGGCGGCGGTCGGCCACCGGGCCGATGGTCCCCTCCAGGTCGTTGATCACCTGATCGTCGACCCGGGCGCTCAGCCGCAGGGTGAACGTGGCGGACACGTCGTGCGAGTGGGCGGTGGTGAACTCGCGCTCGATCGACCGCTCCGGGTCGCTGCGCCAGCGGTTCAGCGGGTCGACACGTTCGCGGGTGAGCACCACGGCGAAGGGGGTGTCGGCGGGCTCGTCGAAGGTCGGCAGCCGTACCACCTCGGTGTGTTCGCCGATGCCGAGCTCGGCGAACCCCACGGCGTCACGGCCTGGCGTGACGCCGGTGATGGTGATGCGCAGGCTCGCCCCCGGCTGCACGTCGACGTGTTGCCCTGGGGTGGTCAACGACGAGTCGTCGAGGACCACGTCGAGCGTGCCGGCACTGCTGCTCGTCTCGGTGATGCGCACCGACGTGATGTGGCGGTCGGTGCCCGGCGGCTGCAACAGGGTGAGGCGGCCGTCGTTGTCGGAGAGCTCGATGAAGTGGCCCACCGGGTCGGAGCGATCGGCCACCACCCAGGCCGTGTCGATGTCGCCGTCGACCGCCATCGCGGGGCGCTGCTCGGGGCGGTAGGCGAACGGTTCGCCGTAGCCGCTGGCTCGCACCACCAGGCCGGTGTCGAGCGCCGCAGTGGTCTGCTGGGTCGCGTCGTCGACGAGGCCGAACACGGGGAGCCGCTGGTCGCCCTCGTCGATACGCAGCACGTCGCTCCCAGGCCCGCCTGTCTCGGTGAAACCGGTGACGTCCTGCGAGCTGCGCCAGTGGTGAGCCCGGTCGCGGTTGGTGTCGGTGAGGATCACCATCGCGGCGTCGCCCGTCGGGCCATCGGCGGCGTAGAGCAGGGCCTCGTCGCCGTGCAACAGCCCGGCGGCAGCAGCGTCGAGCACCCCGTCGCCACTGCCGACCAGCACCACCACTCGGTCGCTGGCGCGCACGATCGACACCGGGTCGTCGACCGGTGCGAGCTGCACGATGGGCAGCGCAGGCGACCCGGCGCGGGCTTCCACCAGCGCGTGTTCGCCGATCATCGGGATGTCGGGGACGTTCACGACCGGGTCGCCGTACGACGCAGGCTCGCCGATGCCGTCGGCCGCGAGCAGCGTGTCGGCGGCGTCGCCGGGCCGGGGCGTGCGGAACCGGTCGAAGGCGAGATCGTTCGCCAGCCACACCGTGTCGACACCCAGGAAGCGCGCCACCGGTGCCAGCGCGGCGGCGTCGAGCGTGCCGGTCTGGACGCGGTCGTCGAGTGCGTACAGCAGGTCCATCAGGCCGGCAGATCCGAGTGGCAGCAGGTCGCGGGTGACGAGTGGCTTGGTGGTCATGCCGGGCAGCGGCGGATCGACGGTGTAGCCCCAGCGGAACGCGCCGAACTCGGAGCCCGGCAACTGCAGCACCCGGTACTCCGACGACGTGGCCGACAGGTCGTCGGACGCCTGCTGCCACGCGACCGGCGGGTCCTGGTCGCGCTCGAGGGCAGGGTCGACGAGCCCGCCGTTCCAGAGCACGGGGAAGTTGAGCACGGCGACGGCCACCACGAGAGCGGGGGCGAGCACCCGGATGCGCCAACGGGTGGCGCCAACGGCGGTGACCAGCGCGCCGATGCCGAGGGCGAGGCCGAGGTTCGACATCGGCAGCGCACGGGTGCTGCTGCGAATGGCCAGCGCGAGCGCACTGCGCGAGTTCTCGGCCAACGGGGTCATCAACGGTGAGGCGTTGTCGATGGGGTGCACGCCCACGGCGAGCACGATGCCGGCGAACACGAGCAGTGCGGCGTAGCGACGCTGCGACCACCGGGTGACGGCGAGGCCCAACAGACACAGCACCACGATGCCGAAGCTGAGCACGATGGCGCGGCCGCTCTCCATGTACGGCTGCGCCGCCGTGGTGGTGAAGGCATACGGGTCGCGGATGTAGAACAGCCAGTACCCGGCGCCGCGCAGCGTCTCGGTGGACGTGGACGTGAGCGAGGTGGCCTGGAGGCTCTCGCTGTACGACAGCACGTCGGCACCCCAGGCGCCCTGGGCGCGCAGCATCGCGATCCACCACAGCGACACGCCGGTGGCGAGCACGCCGATGCGTGCGGCGGCGGCGACCGCTCGCTGCCACGTGACGGTGCGTTGGAGCACGGCGTGCAGCAGCCACAGCACGGGGGCCGGGGCGATCATCATCACGGCCGTCGCGTTGACGGCACTGCACGACAGCAGCACCAAGGCCAGCAACGCCGGGTGTCGCCACCGGTGTCCACTCGTCGCGGCGCGGATGGTGAGGCCGACGATCCACCCGAGCGCGGCCCAGGGCAGCAGCATCGCCGAGGTGCGCGACAGATAGGGCAGCACGTACGGCGAGAGCATGTACACGAAGGCGGCTGCGAGCGCGCCGCCGCGGGTGAGGCCGAGCATGCGTGCGGCCCACAGCACACCCCAGGCGCCCAGGAACAGCAGCGTGCCGATCCACAGTCGGTGCGCCACCCAGTCGGGCACGCTCAGCGTCTCGAACACCCAGTACCACGGTCCCTGCGGCCACAGGTAGGCGATGGTCTGGTGTGGTACCCAACCACCGAACTGGCGGGTGTCCCACGTGAAGGGCGCATCGGCGATGAGACGGCCCGGATCGAGGTACAGGAACAGCTTGGTGTCGGTGGGCATCCGCCCCGGCTTGGTGAGCAGCGCCGGGAGGTACGCGACGAGGGCCAGGAGGGCGAGGTTCGCCCGGGTGACGCCGGCGGTGAGCCGCGAGCGTCCGTCGATCACGGAATGGCTCCGTACACCCCGTACAGACCGGTGAGGCCGACGAGCCCGGCTGCACAGGCGGACAACACGTACGGCCACCAGTCGCGCTTGTCGCGGGCGAACCAGGCGCCGGCCGAGATGAACAGCGGGAATGCCGTGAACACGAACCGCGGTCGGGCGGTGACGGTCTCGGGCATCACCATCAGCAGCACGATCACCGCGCAGTAGGCCACCATGAACCACGGCAGCCGGTGCTGTTTCAGGAACCAGAACAGCAGGACGAGGGTGAGCACCGACAGCGCCGTGATGGTGTTGGTGGGGGAGGTGAGCGGGCTGGTGAAGGCTTCCCATGTGCGGCGGATGGCGGTGAGGCCGAAGCTGGTGCCCTCACCCCAGGCCTCGGTCTGCACGCGGAACCACACGCCGCGCTCGCCGGTGTGGTTGCCCAGGAACCACATGAAGCCCACGAAGCCCAACGGGGACAGCACTGGCGCGGCGAGCGACATCCAGTCGCGGCGTTCGCGGATGGCGAAGAACGATGCCACTGCGCACGCGGCGACGAGCGCGATGCCGTTGGGTCGTGTGGCGGTGCCGATGGCGGCGAACAGGCCGGCGAGCCACCAGTTGCGTTTGAGGAGGAACCACATGCACGCGGCGCTGACGGTGAGCAGGAGCGCCTCGGTGTAGGCGAAGGAGAGCACGAAACTGCCGGGGAACAGCGCCACCAGGATCATGGTCTTCTGCGCGACGTCGACGTCGAACAGTTCACGGGCGAGCAGGCCGATGAGCCAGATGGCCACCGCGCCGAGCACGAAGTTGACCGCGAGCGCAGCGACGGTGTCGCCACCGGGTAGGACGCGGTCGACGACGCGGACCAGCATCGGGTAGGTGGGGAAGAACGCGGCTCGTGCGTCGGGCACGAAGTAGGTGACGTTCGGCCGAACGGAGGTGGGATAGCCGTCGCGGACGATGCGCAGGTACCAGATGCCGTCCCACGAGGTGAGCACATCGAGAATGGGCCGCAGCGCGTTGCCGGGAATGGCTTTGTTCGAGTAGTGCGGGTCGGCCCACTTGGCGAACGGGAAGTCGGCGATGCGCTTGTTCTCGTCGGCCTTCAGTTCGGCGGCGACGATGGCCGCGCCCACAGCGACACACAACCGGGACAGCAGATACACGAGCCCGGCCTTCTGCAGCGCAGATCGCCAGCTCGGTGGCGCCGGGGCGTGCGCGGCAGGAGCGTCGGTGGTGGTGTCGGTCATGGAAGCGGGACAGTTCCGGGTGCGGAGCGATGGGACGCTAACACCAGAACAGTGTCACCAACGGTTCATGCGCAGGACACGTTGTCGTGGTCCGAACTTCGGTGCACGATGCCCGTCGAGGAGCAGCAACCGCACCGCTCGGCCCCGCTGGCCGAGGTACGGCTCGAGCAGCGACATCATCTCCTCGTCGGTGC
>SXKB01000102.1 GCA_005778215.1 Actinomycetota bacterium
CTTGTCGACCTTCACCACCGTGCCGTGGACGAGCTGACCGTCCTCGACGTCGACCATGGTGCCGGAAATGGCTTCGGCGAATGACATGCCGAGATCGTCGGAGACGATCTCGCGGGGGGTGTAGTTGCCCTCTTCATCGAACGTGCCGTAGGCACTGGTGGCGGAGGGGGTCTGAGTATCGGACAAGGGACGATCGCTTTCGGACAAAGAACCTGAAGGTCCGGCGGATTCCGGACCCGGGAAGGATAGCAGCGATGTGCCCCGAGGGCATCAGGCGCGGGTGGCGAGCACCAGGAATTCCGCCGACTCCACGGTCGGTGCGTCGAGCCCGTACTTCCCCGGCTCCACGCTGCTGATGGTGTCGACCATCAGGCCGGCGTCGCGGCACAGCACCCGCAGCTCACGGGGCGTGTAGCACCCGGTCCACAGGTCGACCGTCTTCACCTCGCCGGCTTCGTTGCGCACCTCGGTGTGCTCGTGGTTCACGCCGGTGGCCGCGTCGAACACGGCGTCCTCGAAGTACTTCACCACGAAGTAGCCGCTGAACGCGCTGAGGGCGAGTCGGCCGCCGGGCCGCAGTGCCCGCGCCATGCCGCCCAGCACCACCTCGTCGTCGCCGTTCGCGGTCATCAGGCCGAAGGCGCCCTGACACAGGCAGATCACCAGGTCGAACTCGGCCTCGAAGGCCAGGTCACGAGCATCGAGGCGCTCGAACGTCGCGCCGTCGGGGGCGTGTTCGCTGGCCAGTTCGACGAACCGTTCGCTGATGTCGATGCCGTGCACCACCATGCCCCGCCGGGCCAGCTCGTGAGCGTGGCGGCCGGGGCCGCACCCCACGTCGAGCACGCGCATCCCGGGCTGCAACCCGAGGTGCTCGACGAGGAAGTCGACCTCCTGGGTGGTGCCCTTCGTGAACGAGTACCGCAGATAGGCGGCGCCGAGGTGCTCGGCCACCGGCTCGAACCAGTGGGAACCGTGCTCGGTCACTTGCCCGCAGCCCAGGTGGCGCCCCATGCGGCGTTCACCTCGAGAGGGACGTCGAGTGCAGCAGCGCCGCGCATCAGGTCGAGCACCAGCGGGCCGATCTGGTCGTGTTCGGCCGTCGGCACCTCCACCAGCACTTCGTCGTGCACCTGCAGCACGAGTCGACTCGTCACCCCGGCCTCGTCGAGCGCCTGGTCGATGCGCACCAGCGCGACCTTGAAGATGTCGGCCGCGAGGCCCTGGATGCCGGCGTTCATGGCCTGCCGCTCCCCCGCCTGGCGGATGCGGAAGTTGCTGTTCGACAGCTCGGGGATGGGGCGACGACGACCGAACAGGGTCTCGGTGTAGCCACGCATGCGTGCCTCCACCACCGTGCGCTCCATGTACTCCTTCACGTTCGGGAAGGCCACGAAGTACGCCTCGAGGATGACCGCCGCTTCATCGACGGGAATGCCCAACCGCTGGGCCAGGCCGTAGGCCTCCATGCCGTAGGCGAGGCCGTAGCTGACCATCTTCGCCTTCGAGCGCTGCTCGATGGTGACGTCGGCCGGCTGTACGCCGAACACCCGCGCGGCCGTGGCGTTGTGGATGTCGGTGCCGCTGGTGAACGCCTCGATGAGGCCGGGATCCTGGGCGAGATGGGCGATGCAGCGCAGTTCGATCTGGTTGTAGTCGGCCACCAACAACTCACAACCAGGGGCAGGGATGAACGCCATTCGGAACTGGCGGCCCTCCTCGCTGCGCACCGGAATGTTGTGCAGGTTCGGCTGGTCGCTCGACAGGCGGCCGGTGCGCGCCACGGTCTGGTTGAACGTGGCGTGGATGCGACCGTCGGGTGCCACCTCGGCCAGCAGACCGGTGCCGTACGTGCCGCGGAGCTTCTCGACCTCGCGGTACGCGAGCAGCGGGTCGATGAACTCCGGCCACTGGTCGCGCAGCTTCTCGAGCGTGGCCGCGTCGGTGCTGAACCCGGTCTTGGTCTTCTTGCCGGGTGCGAGACCGCGCTCGGTGTACAGGATCTCGCGCAGCTGCACCGGTGAGTTGATGTTGAACGGCCGGCCGACGATGGCCTGCAGTTCGGCACCGAGGCGTTCCACCTCGGAGGTGAGCTTCTGGTTCAGCGCGGTGAGTTCGGCCACGTCGACCGCGATGCCGACGTGCTCCATCTTGGCCAGCACCTTCACCAACGGGTTCTCGATGGTGGCGTACAGGTGTGCCATGCCCTGCTGCTCGAGCGCCGCTTCCAGCGACTCGGCCAGATGGGCCACGGCGAGCGCCTCACGGCACGCGATCTGCCGTTCGTCGGCCGCGCCGTCGAAGTCGAGCTGGCCAGTGGCCGCCGGGCCCTCCTCGGCGAGCTGGTACGACGTGTAGCGGGCCACCAGGTCGCGCAGCGCGTAGCGGGTGTCGGCCGGGTCGATGAGATACGCCGCGATGGCCGTGTCGAGCCGCAGGTTGGGCACCTCGCTGCCCTGGCCGAGCAGCCAACGCATCAGCGCCTTGGCGTTGTGGCTGCGCAACCCGGTGTGCGCGGCGACCGCGGCCACCACCTGTGGGTCGCAGGCCACGGCGGCCGGGAGCCAGGCCACCTCTCCCAGCGACGGATCGGTGACGACCGCCAGACCGGCCACCTGGCTGCGGCCGGGCTCGCCCTCCCACGCGGCGATGGCGTCGAGCGTGGTCTGCGCCGCCACCAACGCGGCGGCCTCGGCCGCGGCACCGACCTCGGTGACCTCTGCCTCCAACACCTCGGCCACGGACACCCCGACCGGCGCAGCAGTGCCGAACACGGCGAGCGCCTCGTACATGCGCGGGTACAGCGCCTTGAACTCGAGGAAGTCGAACAGCCGCTGCAGTTCGGCGTCGTCGGGCCGCACACCGAGGTCGTCGAAGTCGACCTCGATGGGGGCGTCGCGGCGCAGCGTCATCAGCTCGAAGTTGGCCCGGGCGCGATCGGCGAACTCCTCGAGGTTGGCGCGCAGCTTCGGCGTCTGCTCGGCCGTGTGGGCGAAGATGCCCTCCAGGCTGCCGTACTGGTTGAGCAGCTTCGCCGCCGTCTTCTCGCCCACGCCGGGCACGCCCTCGAGGTTGTCGCTCGGGTCGCCGCGCAGCGCCGCGTACTGGGGGTAGATGTCGGGCGTGACCCCGGTCTTCTCCTTGATGCCGGCCTCGTCGTACAGCGCGTAGTCGCTGACGCCGCGCTTGTTGTACAGCACCTTCACATGGGGATCACTGACCAACTGGTAGCTGTCGCGGTCGCCCGTGACGATGACCACGTCGTGGCCCAGTGCCTTCGCCTTCTCGGCGACCGTGGCGATGATGTCGTCGGCCTCCCAGCCAGCCAGGTCGACCACGGTGATGTTCAGCGCGGCGAGCACCTCGCGGACCAGGCCCATCTGCTGGCGCAGGATGTCGGGCGACGCCTCACGCTGAGCCTTGTAGAGCGGGTTCGCCTCGTGGCGGAACGTGGGCTCGGGTCGGTCGAACGTGACCAGCACACCGTCGGGCTGCTGGTCCTTCACCATGTAGATGAACATCGACGTGAACCCGAACACGGCGTTCGTGACCTGCCCCGACGCCGTGGCCATGTCGGTGGGCAGCGCGAAGAACGCCCGGTACGTGAGCGAGTTGCCGTCGAGCAGGAGGAGCTTCACGGGTGCAGTTCGCCGGCGAGGACACGCTCGGCGACCTCACGCATGCGCGACCGCTCGCTCATGGCCGTGCGCTGGATGAAGGTGAACGCCTCGCTCTCCTTCAACCCGAACTGGTCGATGAGCAGGCCTTTGGCGCGGTCGATGATCTTGCGGGCCTCGAGCTGCTCACCCAGCGCATCGACCTCACCCGACAGCTGCTGCAGCTCGCGGAAACGGCCGATGGCCACCTCGATGGCGGGGATGAGGTCGCTCTTCTGGTACGGCTTCACCAGGTAGGCCAAGGCGCCGGCGTCGCGGGCATCCTCCACCACTTCGCGCTGGCTGAACGCCGTCAGCATCAGCACCCCGCAGATGCGCTCCTCGCTGATGATGCGCGCCGCCTCGAGGCCGTCCATGTGCGGCATCTTGATGTCGAGGATGGCCAGGTCGGGTTGCAGCGAGCGCACCAGCTCGACGGCCTGGTCGCCGCGGCCGGTCTCACCGACCACCTGGTAGCCCTCTTCTTCGAGCGTCTCACGAAGGTCGAGGCGGATGATGGCTTCGTCTTCGGCGATCACCACTCGGATCGTCATCGTTGGCGTTCCTTTCGGGATGGGCCCACGGCCATTCTGGCAGGCACGAGCGCCGATCAGGAACCCAGTTGGTCGAGCAGGGCGTCCTGCTCGGCCTCGAGGCGGGCGATGCGGTCACGCATCACGGCTCGATGACGGTCCATCGCCTCGAGCTCGGCCTCCCCCTCGGCGATGGCGAACGACTGCTCGTCGGCGATGGCGAGCTCCTCGCGCGCCGCCTTCAGTTGCGCCACGTTCTTCCGCAACTTGCGCTGCACCAGCCAGGAACCCATGCGGGCGAGTCTACGAACCGGCACAATGGCCAGGTGGACGAACTCCTGGGCATCGCCGACGGCTACCACGACGTGCACGGGCAGTGGCACGACACACCCCACGAGACCCGCGAGCTGCTGAGGGCCATCATGGGCCAGCCCACGCCGGCCGAGCCGCTGTGGTTCGTCGACGAGGGCGATCAGCACCACCTGCAGGGCCGCTGCCGTCTGCTGCAGGAGGACGGCACCGACCGCGGCGAGGTCGACACGCTGCCCGGCGACCTGCCGATCGGCTATCACACGCTCGAGCCGGTCGACGGTGGCCCCGCCACCCGACTGGTGGTGGCACCCCGCTCGTGCCCTCCGGCACCGCACGGCTGGGGCGTGGCTGCCCAGGTGTACTCGCTGTGGCGCCCCGATGCGTGGGGCATCGGCGACCTGCGCGATGTGGAGCAGTTGGGCCAGGCCATCGCTGCACGCAGCGGCACGGCGCTGCTGCTCAGCCCGTTGCACGCGCCAGCGCCCAGCCGTCCACAGGAGCCGAGCCCGTACTACCCCAGCTCGCGCCGCTGGCTGAACCCGCTGCACCTGCCCATCCACGACCCGGCACCGAGCGAGTTGCGCAACGAACCGGGCGGCATGATCGACCGCGACACGGTGTGGGGTGCCAAGCGCCAGCACCTTTCACAACGCTTCCAGGACGAAGCGAACGGCACCGACTGGCGCGGCTGGGCCCGCGCACAGGGACCCGATCTGTGGCGGTACTGCACGTGGAACGCGCTGGCCGACCGGCACGGTGCCGCCTGGCGCACCTGGCCCGCCGAACTGCAGCACCCCGATTCGCCGGCCGTGCAGGACCTGCCGCTGTCCGACCACCAGTTCGCCGCGAACTGCGAGTTCCACGCCTGGACCCAGTGGCTGATGGACCGCGAACTCGGGCTCACCGCCGATGGCGCCGGTGTGGCGCTCATCGGCGACCTGGCCGTGGGCTGCTCGTCCGACGGTGCCGACGCCTGGCTGCACCAGGACCTGATGGCCCTCGGCGTCTCGGTGGGTGCACCGCCCGACCCGTTCAACGCCGCCGGGCAGGACTGGGGCCTGCCGCCGTTCGTCCCGTGGAAGCTGCGCGCTGCGCACTACGCACCGTTCATCGCAATGGTGCGTGCGGCCTGCCGTCACATGGGTGGCCTGCGCATCGATCACGTGATGGGACTCTTCCGCCAGTTCTGGATCCCTGCGGGCACGTCACCAGCGGCCGGCGCCTACGTGCATCTGCCCGCACACGAACTCCTCGCCATCATTCGCCTCGAGGCCGCCCGGGCCGGCACGTTCGTGGTGGGCGAGGATCTCGGCACCGTCGAACCGCACGTGCGCGACGCGCTGCGATCGAGCGGCATCCTCGGCACCAAGGTGTGGTGGTTCGACACCGCGTGCGAACACTGGGCTCAGCCGAACCTCGCCACGGTCACCACGCACGACCTGCCCACGGTGGCGGGTGTGTGGTTCGGCGCCGACGGCAGCGACGGGATGCAGCACGCACTGCGCGGCCTCGGCGCGGCCGACGCCCGAGAGGCCGCCGCCGAGGTGCACCACCTGGTGGCCACCAGCCCGTCGCAGCTGGTGCTCGCCACCACCGACGACCTGGCCGGCATGGTGGAGCGGCCCAACCATCCGGGCACCACCTCCGACCAGATGCCGAACTGGACCCGCCGGTTGGCCACGCGCGTCGAGGCGCTGTTCGACGCCGAACCGGGCGCGTCGATCACCGCCGCGTTGCGTCAGGCGCGGGTGTCCATCAGCCGCGACGCCGCCGACGGCATGTAGCCGCCGGGGGCGACTGGCGCCCAGGCCATCACGTCGACGACGACGTGCAGCGTGCCACCCTCCGTCCACAGGCACACGGCACCATCGGCCGCGAGCGCCGGCACCACCAGCGTCGCCTGGTTCACGCCCTTGCCGTACCGCAGCGTCGGGGCCGCGGGCCGTGCCGCGGAGCATGCCCAGATCGTCATCGCACCCTCACCGGCGGGCGCGACCGCCACGACGTCGAGCACCACCGCGTCGCCTGGGCCCACGCCCGCACGTCCCACCACCGGCACGGCCACTTGCACGCCTGCGGTGATCGCTGCCCGAGGACGGCCGAGGCCGTCGACGGTGGTGGCCGTCGGGCGGCTGTCGAACAGCCGGGCCGGGCCTGCCAGACGGAACTCCTGCGCGGCGCCCCACCAGCCCTGCACGTCGAGCAGCACGTGCATCGTGTGGCTCGCGCGCAGGCACACCGTGCCCTTCGCGCTCAACGTCACCACGGCCAGGTTCGCCACCGTGCGACCGACGGGCACGTTCAGGTTCGAGGTCGCAGGAACGGCGCCGCACTGCCAGACGGTGACGTGGCCACCGCCGGGGGCGTTCATGCCCACGATGTTCACCGCCGCCTGCCGAGCACCGACCGGCACGCCACCGCGCCCCACCACCGGCACCTCCACGATCGATCCCGCGGGCCGCAGCCCGATGGCTGCGAACCTGCCGTCCACCGTGGCCGTGTTGGGCCGACTGTCGAGCAGACGGGCCGGGGTGACAGCGTGGAAGTCACCGCCGCCCGCCATCCAGCCCTGCACGTCGACCTCGAGCTCCACGTGCTCCCGCGACCACAGGCACACCCGGCCCCGTATGCCGATGGCGACGATCGCCGTGTTGCTGGCCGGTACGCCACGGGTGATGTTGAGGTTCGACGCGTGTGGCCGTGGCACGCCGCAGGCCCACACCGTGAGGTGGGTGTTCACGAACGCGCCGGTCGCGATCACCGAGATCGCCACGGCCGACGCCGTCGGATCCACCCCGAACCGGCCTGCGACCTGCATCTCCAACGTGCCGTCGGGGGTGAAGGTGTACACCTGGTCGTCGTCCTCGCTGGGCGGCGCCGGCACCGCGACCACGCTCGGCCGGTACAGATGGGGCTGTTGGAAGGCGACGTCGATGTCCCACGTGAAGTTCGAGATGGCCAACTGGAACTCGCCGGCGATGTTGCGCCACGGCGTGAACGTGGCGAAGTACACGGTGCACGCATCGCCGCACTGCGTCGTCAACGGCACCGCGCCGTACTGCTCGAACGGACCGGTCGGCGAACCGGCCTCGTACAGCTGCACCGATCGCCCGAACCAGTCGTCCAGCAACGCGACGGCGACGTATCGACCTTCGGTCCACCGCTCAACCTGCAACGGATTGGCCACGACGCCGTCGTGGTGGATCACCGTCGCCGAGGCACGCGATGCCACCCAGCTCGACCCGTTCCAATAGGTGGGCACCTGCTCGAAGTGCCCGTGCGGCACCCGCGCCACGGTGATGTCGGTGTTGCACGAGGTGTCGAACCAGCCGAGCATGCCGGGGTTGGTGAACTGGCGGTAGCAGTTGCCGTACAGGTAGGACCAGTCGTCGTCGCTCACCACGGTGAAGCCGTAGAGCGGGAGCGCGTTGCCATCGGGCGCCAAGGTGAACGACAGCACCGCCAGGTCCGACTGGCGGATCACGGCACGCCACACCGCCGTCGGCCGAGCGCCCGGAGCCGCCCCGGTGCCCTCCGGGTTCCAGAACTCGGCCACGAACACGTGCAGGTGGCCGTCGGCACCCACCTCGCCGTCGAGCGGCCAGAACCAGTGGATCAGATCGGTCTCCTGTGCACCACCGAGGAACGACCGGGGTGCCAGCGCGTCACCACCGCCCCACTTCGCGGTGAAGCACAGTCCGGTCTGCACCAGGGCCACGTTGTGGGCGAAGCCCGCAGCAGTGAGCGACGGCGTCGCCGGATCACCGACGAACGAATCCTGGAACAACCACAGCACCCGCCCGTCCGACATGGGAATGCTGCGCGGATAGTCACCGCCGACCAGGCCACTCGCGCCGGAGGCGAAGAAGGCGTTCAGATCCTCGGTGGACAGCGAACGCGCACAGGCCGACGCCGGCACGCCGGCTGCGGCCGCCTGGCCCTGGGTCGCCGGCACGTATGCCAGCAGCGCGACCAGTGCGGCAAGACCACGCTGGATCCACCGCACCACACCACCTCTTCGCCGTGCCGTTCGGCCCGGCACATTCATTGATCGGCGCGTGGCCGCCCGCGCCGTAGAGCCGGAAGTCCCTCCCGACTGTCAGAATCACCCGATGGGCGTCTATCGCGACCGCATCCTCCCCCACATCATCGACCGCGCCTGCGGTTCCCCCGAGCTGATGACATGGCGTTCGCACCTCGTCGACGGCCTCGCCGGCACCGTGGTGGAGATCGGCTTCGGGTCGGGCCTGAACATGGCCGTGCTGCCCCCCGAAGTGGAGCTCGTCTACGCAGTCGAGCCGGCCGACATGGCTCGACGCATCGCCGAACCCCGCATCGCCGCGTCGGGCGTCCGCGTCGAGCACGTCGGCCTGCGCGGCGAACAGATCCCGCTCGACGATGCCAGCTGCGACGGAGCGTTGTCCACGTTCACGCTGTGCACCATCCCCGACGTACGCCAAGCGCTGGCCGAACTGCGGCGGGTGCTGAAGCCCGGTGGGCGGTTCCACTTCCTCGAGCACGGCCTGTCCCCCGACACCAAGGTCGCCGGGTGGCAGCACCGACTCGAACCGATGCAGCGGCGCGTCGCCGACGGGTGCCATCTCACCCGAGTGCCCACGGCGCTCGTCGAGGAAGCCGGATTCGTGATCGAGCGCACGGAGAGCCGGTATGCCCGCGGCCCGAAGCCGTGGTCGTGGTTCACCGAGGGCGTGGCGCTCAACCCGGGGTGACGGCGGGCACCCGTTGTAACGTCCGCCGCGTCACACCGAGAGGGGAACCACGATGAAGGCCACCGCAGCCGTGCTCCGCGGCACCGACCAGCCGTACGCGATCGAGGAGATCGAACTCCGCGACCTGCGCCCGAACGAGGTGCTGGTGCGCATCGTCGCGGCGGGCATGTGCCACACCGACGTCCTGCCCCGCGTGCCGGGCTTCATCGCCCCGCCGCCCATCGTGGTGGGTCACGAGGGTTCGGGCGTGGTGGAGGCGATCGGCAATGCGGTCACGAAGGTGGCCGTCGGTGACCACGTGGTCCTGTCGTTCGACTCGTGCGGCGTGTGCGCCAACTGCAGCGCCGGCCAGCCCGCCTACTGCGACACGTTCATCGTGCGCAATCTGTTCGGCCGCGAACTCGACGGGTCCGCCGCCGCCACCGATGCCGCGGGCGAGCCCATCGCCGCACGGTGGTTCGGACAGTCGTCGTTCGCCTCGCACGCGATCGCCACCGAGCGCAACACGGTGGTGGTCGACAAGGCCCTGCCGCTCGAGGTGCTCGGTCCGCTCGGCTGCGGCATCCAGACCGGTGCGGGCAGCATCCTGGGTGCGCTCGACGTGCAGCCCGGCACCAGCGTGGCCGTGTTCGGTTCGGGCGCCGTGGGCCTGGCGGCGGTGATGGCCGCGAAGGTGGCGGGCGCCACCACCATCATCGCCGTCGACCTGCAACAGCACCGCCTCGACCTCGCGCTCGAGCTCGGCGCCACCCACGTGGTGAAGGGCGACGCCCCCGACGTGGCCGCGCAACTCGCGGCGGCCTCGGGCGGCGGTGTGCAGTACTCGTTCGACACCACCGGCATCCCGGCGGTCATCGTCACGGCGTTGCAGGCCACCCGCATGACCGGCAAGTGCGGTCTCGTGGGCGTGCTGCAGGGCAACCTCGAACTCGACTCGAACACGATGCTGGGCAAGACCATCCTCAACATCCTCGAGGGCAGCGTCGACCCGCAGGTGTTCATCCCTCGGATGATCGAGCTGTGGCAGGACGGGCAGTTCCCGTTCGACCGCCTCATCGAGGAGTTCCCGATGTCGCAGATCAACGAGGCCGAGCAGTCGTCGCTGGCCGGCGGCGTGATCAAGCCGGTGCTGCGCCCCTAACGCACTTCGTGCACGTCGATGTGCACCAGTGACTGCTCCCGACGGCCGTTCGACACCGCGATGATGCGGTTCATCCACGCCAGCCGTGGTGCTGCCGTGCTGAGCCGGATGTGGGTGCGGAAGTAGTACTCCGACGGGTCGACCGGCTCACCGGCGGCGATGCGCGCGGCCACCTCGGGCGTGGCGTCGCGCACTCCGGTGGACAGCACCTCGATGGCCTCGCCATCGTCGGTGCGCAGCGCGTAGTGGGCACCGATGTCGAGCACCCCGTCGTCGCGGAGCGTCTGCCAGTCGGCGCCGCCCGGCGCGATGGTGCCCGACAGTCCGTCGCGCCCGGTGAACGTGCCGCCGACGAACGGGATGACGCGGCGCGCGCCGACGGGCTGGGTGCCGAGATCGACCGGCGGGTCGACCCGGACCACGATGGCGAGGAGCGGCTCGAGGTGCATCCCACGAGTTGAGCACAGCCGAGGTTCAGGCGAGGGCACGCGAGACGGCGAAGAACGCCGGGATGCCGACGGCGAGGTTGAACGGGAAGGTGATGCCGAGCGCCAAGCCGAGCGTGAGTCCGGGGTTGGCGTCGGGAATCGCGAGCCGAGTGGCGGCGGGCGCCGCGATGTAGGACGCACTGGCCACCATGGTGCCGAACACCGCCGCACCACCGACACCCAGCCCTGCCACCTGGCCGAGCGCCACCCCGGCCACGCCGAACACGAGCGGCGCCACCACCCCGAAGCCGATGGCGCGGGCATCGAGCGCTCGACCCCCGCGCAGCGCCGTGGCGGCCGCAGCCCCCATGTCGAGCAGGAACAGCGTGAGCAGACCGGTGAAGAGGCCCACGAACAGCGGCTCCACCTTCACGTAGGTGGCGTCGTGTCCGACGGCGCCGATCACGATGCCGCCCGCCAGCAGCAACACACTGCGCCCGGTGAGCACTTCCCGCACCGCCACGCGCCACGACGTGCCCTGCCGGCCGGCGGTGGCCAGCACGAGTGCCACCAGGATGCCCGGCACCTCCATCACGGCCACCAGCGCGGTCATGAACGGTTCCACGTCGAGGTCGGCGCCGGCGGCGAACACGGTGGCCGCGGTGAACGTGACCACCGAGACCGACCCGTAGTGCGCCGCGATCGCACCCGAGTCGGACACGGACCGGCGTAGGAGCACCCGTGACGCGGCGAATGTGAGGACCGGGATCAGCACCGCCACCGCGACGGTCATCACTGCGGGCATCGCCACGTCGGCGAGATCGGCGGACTTGAGCGCGTGGCCGCCCTTCAGACCGATGGCGAGCAGCAGATAGGTGGACAACCAGGTGTGAATGGGATCGGGCAGTCGTAGGTCGCTCTGCAACCACACGGCCACGGCGCCGAGCACGAAGGCCAACACCGGCGGCGACGTGAGGTTCTCCACTGCCAGATCGAACGATCCCATCCATGTCTCCTGCTCGTTATTACATGTTGCAGGATACATGTTTCATTCACCCTTCTTTTACCGAACGAGCACCGGATACTGTGCGCGACACAATTACGCGTCCACACCGATTCGCCGCTGCGGCGTACGCCGTACCGTCGCCACACGCCGGACGGACCGGCGACGAGAGAGGAGCCACCATGACCGTGTACATGGTCGATCGGGATCTACCCGGCATCACGATGGACGCCCTGGCTGACGCGCAGCAGCGGGCCATCGCCACCGCAGCCGAGATGCGGAGCGGCGGACAGCAGATCAGCTACATCCGCAGCACCTTCGTCCCGGGTGAGGCGCACTGCATGTGCCTGTTCGACGCGCCCGACTCGGCGATCGTCGCAGAGTTGAACGACCTGGCCCAGATCCCGTACACGAGGATCACCGAAGCACTCGACCTCACCCCCTGAACGAGCGCAGCGGAGTGGACACCGCCGTCGGACCGGCCGACACCCCGTTGCCGTCGGGCCGTGTGGTGTTCCTGTTCACCGACATCGAAGGGTCGACACGCCGATGGGAGGCGTACGGCGACGAGATGCGCCGGTGCGTCACTCGGTACGAGCAACTCAGCCGTGACTGCGTGACGGCCGATGGCGGCGTGGTGGTCAAGAGCCTGGGCGACGGCACGATGGCGGCGTTCACCTCGGTGGACGCCGCCATCCGCTGTGCCGTCACGCTCCAACGACGCCTGCACGCCGAGAACTGGAGCCCGGTGCCGCCGCTGACCGCGCGTATGGGTGTGCACGTCGGATCATGCGAGCCGGTGCTCGGCGACTACTTCGGTGTGGTGGTGAATCGAGCGGCGCGCCTCTCCGATGCGGCCAACGGCGGCCAGATCCTGGTCAGCGACACCGCCATGGCGGCGCTCAGCCCTTTCCAGTCGCCCACGAGCGACCACTCCTTCCGCTCCCGAGGCCACCACCAACTGAAGGACCTCGCCGAGCCGATGGAGATCCACGAGGTCGTCGTCGACGATCTGCCAGCGGTGAGTCGCCCACTGCGCACCATCGACCCGACCGTGCGTCGCCTGCCGGTGCAGCGGTCCGTCTTCCTCGGCCGCGAGGACGAGGTGCGGATCGTCGTCGAGGCGCTCCGGACGGAACGCATCGTCACGCTGGCGGGCGTGGGCGGGGTGGGCAAGACCCGGCTCGCCGTGCACGCCTGTGCCGAGATGGCGGGCACATTCGACGGCGACATCCACTTCGTCGATCTGAGTGGGGTCGTGGCGGGCGACGATCTCGCCAGTGCCGTGGTCAGCCACATCGCAGCAGCCGGCGGCGGCACCGGCAGGAGCGCCCACGACGTGCTCGTCGACGCCTGCGGACGGCGGCCCGTACTCATGGTGCTCGACAACTGCGAACAGGTCGTCGACGGGGCCGCAGGCCTGGTCTCGTCGCTGCTCGATCGGTGTCCGTCGCTGCGAGTGATGGTCACGAGCCGCGAACCGCTGCGGGTCGGAGGCGAACGGGTGGTACGCGTGGACCCACTCCCCCGTCCCGCCGCTACCGGCGACGGTCGAACGACCCACGACCCGGCCGTCGAACTGTTCGTCGCACGGGCGATCGCCGCAGGGGCGCCGGCCCCCGGTGCCGGCGACCTCACACACATCGAGCGGGTGTGCGAACTCGTCGATCGACTCCCGTTCGCCATCGAGTTGGCGGCCGCTCGAGCCACCCACCTCCCGCTCGAGGATCTGGCCGACCGGATCGAACAGCACTACGACGTGCTGTCCACCCGGCAACGCGACCGTTCAGGTCGTCACCGGACGGTCGACGGCATGCTGTCCTGGAGTTGGGACCTGCTGGATGTCACCGAGCAGGCGCTCTTCCAACGAATGGCCGTGTTCGCTGCTCCTGTCGCCGTGGCGCAACTCGAGACGGTCGTCTGCGACGACCTCGTCCCGCGACGCGACGTGCTCGAAGCGGTGTCGGTGCTGGTCGACCACAGCCTGGTGCTGCACGACCCGACGACCGCAACGTTCCGAATGCTCTCGCTCGTGCGTCGATTCGCCGACGCGACACTGGAGGACGACGAGCGTCGACGCTTCGAGATCCGACACGCCGACTGGTGCATCCGTGCGCTCGACGAGCAGATCGCCGACGAGGCGCTCCCTGCGCTCGTGTCCCGCTCGGGAGCCGACCTGCACACAGCGCTCGCACGCGCCGTCCATCGAGGCGACACGCCACGCGCTCGAGCGTTGGCCGGGCGGATGTGGCGCGTGTTCGAGGTCGAGGGAGGTGTCGCTGACGGCGTGTCTCGTCTGGCCGAGGTGGTCGCGATGGCACCACTGACCACGGTCGACGATGCACGTGCGTCGCTCGGCCTTGCGAACCTGCTGCTGTCGAGTGGCGACGCCGAAGGGGCTGTGCTGCATCATCGAACGGCCGAATCGCTCTTCGCATCGATGAGCGACGACGGCGGTGCAGCGTGGGCCCGGCTCGGCCAGGCAATGGCGGCCCTCCAGATCGGCGACCCCGCCGGCGATGCAGCAGCCATGGCAAGCCGTGCCCGAGCGACCTTCGCTGCCGTCGGCGACGAGCACGGCGTGGGGAGCTGTGATGTGGCGCTCGGCCTCATCGCCGCCCGCGAACAACGACACGCCGACGCCGAGCTGGCCTATCTGGCGGCGCTGTCCGCCTTTCGACTGGGGCACCAACGAGCTGCTGCCGCCGCCGTGCTCGCCAACCTCGGCAACCTCGCCAGCGACGCCGGCGATCTGCTGAAGGCCACCCGCTTCCTCGATGGCGCGGCGCAGCTCTACCGGGAGTTGGGCAATCGTCGCGGCGAGGGATTGATCCTCAACAATCTGTGCCTCGTCGCAAGGTCGCGGGGCGACCTCGACCGCTCCTTCGCCTACGCCGACGACGCGCGGGCCGCACTCGAAGCGGCAGGCGACCTGCAAGGGGCGGCAGTGGCCACCGTGAACCGCGCCAACCTCTTCGGACAACGAGTCGCCGCGGAGCAGGCGATCGACGCCTACCGCGACGCCATCGATCTGTTCCGACGAGCCGCCGATGCACGGGGTGTGCTGGTGACCCTGTCGAACCTGTCGGCGTTCGCATGGCAGCACGGCCTGCGTCGTGCCGCCTGGTCGGCAGAGGTGGATCGGGCGATGATCCTGCACCGACTGGGCCTTCGAGCAGGGTTGGCCGAGGCACTCACCACCCTGTCCTCACGCGCCGCAGAGGTCGGCGACCCCGAACTGGCGGCAACACTCGGCGTGGCCGCGCTCGACGGCGGGGCCGTCGTCGACGCGGCACTCGTGCAAGCACGACAGTTCGGCATCGACGACGCAGTACCCGCGGTCGACGTCGGCTCCCCGGTGACGGCACTCAGCCGCCGCGAGCACGAGTTGCTCGTCCTCGTGGGCAACGGGTTCACGAACCAGGAGATCGCCTCGACGATGTTCGTCAGTCTCCGCACCGTCGACGCGCACCTCAGCCACATCCGCACCAAGCTGGGCGTCACCGATCGTGTGAAGCTCGCCCTGCTGGGCCAGTCGTTGAGCCGGTCGGCCTGACGGCTCCTGGTCACGCGGTGGCGAACAGGTGTCGCAGCCCTCGAGCCAGGGAGGCCGGGACCAAGGTGACATGGTGCTCGTCGGCGAACACCACGGTCCGGGTGTCGATGCCGGCGCGGGTGCACTGCTCGCCGTAGGCCACGGCATTGCGCACCATGCCAGCGGCTTCGCGCTGCTCGGCGTGGGCGAACAACTGCGGCCACACCCGGGCCATGTCACCCTCCTCGCACTCCCCCGCACTGATGAACGCCTTGGCGCCGGCCCGGGCGGGGATCGCCTCCCCGAGGATGCGGCCGTCGGCCCACCACAACGACGGGCTCATCGCGATCAGGTGCGCGAACACGTCGGGCCGTTCCCGCCACGCCCAGGTCGCGAACAGTCCCGAGAGCGACCAGCCCCCGATGGCGGTCTCACCCACCTCGACACGGGTGCGGACCGCGGGCAGCACCCGATCGATCAACAGGTCGAGGAACGCCGCTGCGCCGCCGGTGCCGTGCTGCACCATTGCGTTGTCGTCGGCGAAGGGGCCGGGCAGCACCCATTCGTAGGGGGTGAAGTCGCGGAACCGGGTGGAGAAGTACTCGAGCGGGTGGGTGCTGTCGCGCCACACCGCCGCGATCGCCATCGGCGGCAACGCCCCCATCGTCACCAGCGTGACGGTACGGGCGTACTCGACGGCGGTGAGGAACATCGTCCGCCCATCGAGCAGCAGCACCAGCGGCACCGGTCCCTCGGCGTGTGGCGGCACGGCGAGCGCCACGTGCAGATCGCCCTCCATCCACGTGTCGGAACCGGGGACGACGAACGGCTGCGCCATGGCGGCAGCGTAGTGAGCAACGCGCGCATAGGGTGACCCGCCATGCCGACGAAGATCTACCGCGCCCGTCAGGTCGTCACGATGCACCGGTCGAACCCGATCGGCACCGCGGTGGCAGTGCGCGACGGCCGCATCCTGGCGGTCGGCACGTACGACGAGTGCGCGCAATGGGGCGAGCACACGATCGACGACACCTTCGCCGACAAGGTGATCGTGCCCGGCTTCGTGGAGGCGCACGGCCACTCGATGGACGCGCTGGTCGTGCAGTTCCCGTACGTCGGCTACTTCGACTACCCACTCCCCGACGGCTCGGTCGCCCGTGGGGCACGAACCTACGCAGACGTGATCGAACGACTCCGCCAGGCCGACGCCGCACTGCCCGACGGCGACGTGTTGATCGCCAACGCGTTCGACCCGATCTACTTCCCGAACGAGCCACGACTCACCCGCGAGCACCTCGACCTGGTGTCCACCACGCGCCCCATCTTCGTGCGCCACGCCTCGGGTCATCTCGCCACGGTGAACAGCGCGTTGCTCGCCAAGGAGGGCATCACCCGCGACTGCAGCACCCCTGGCGTGGCACGCGACGGCAACGGAGAACCGAACGGAGAACTGCAGGAGCCGCCGGCGATGAGCCTCGCCAGGGAGGCTTCTCGCATCGTCTCACGCGGGTCCTTCGACCCGTCGGTGGTGGGCGTGCACGCACAGCTGTGCCGCAACGCCGGTGTCACCACCAGCTCGGAGCTCTCCGGCGTGATGTTGCTGCTGCCCAAGCTGGAGGACGCGTGGCGAGCTGCGGTCGACGCGCCGACCTCGCCCGTTCGCATGGTGCTGTACAACCTGCCCAGCGCACCGGGGTCCTCGGCCGACCACGACGCTGCGGCGGACGCCGCGGTGGCGCTGGCGCGCCGCGACACACCCAAGTTCCGCAACCGCGGCGCGAAGCTGGTGCTCGACGGCAGCATCCAGGGTTGGACCGCGATGCTGAAGTGGCCCGGCTACATCACCGGCACCGACCACGGCCAGTTGCTCATGGCCCCGGAGGAGATGGTGGAGGCCGTGCGTGCGTTCCACCGCCGCCGCCTGAACGTGCACGCACACTGCAACGGCAACGCCACCGCCGAGGCGTTCATCGATGCCGTCGAGGAGGTGCTGGCCGCCGACGCGTGGCTCGACCATCGCCACGTGGTGCAGCACTCCCAGACCACCCTGCCGGCGCAGTACCGGCGCATGGGCCGCCTCGGGCTGTGCGCCAACATCTTCACCAACCACATCTGGTACTGGGGCGACCAGCATGCGTCGCGCACGCTCGGGCCGGATCGCGCCCGAGGCATGTGGGCGTGCCGCACTGCGCTCGAGGAGCGCGTGCCGCTCTCCATCCACACGGACTCGGGCGTCACCCCCATCGGATCGCTGATGCCGATGTGGTGCGCGGTGAACCGCGTCACGGTGAGCGGGCAGGTGCTCGGCGAGCACGAGCGCATCACGCCGTACGAGGCGCTGCACGCAGCCACCCTCGGTGCTGCGTTCCAGCTCCACATGGACCGCGAGATCGGCAGCATCGAGCCCGGGAAGTGGGCCGACTTCGCGGTGCTCGACGACTCGCCGCTCGACGTCGACCCGATGGCCATTCGCGACATCGGCGTGTGGGGCACGGTGGTGGGCGGCGAGGTGCACGCGGCGCCGGGTCGATGATCGACGTCGTCGTCATCGGCGGGTACCTGGGTGCCGGGAAGACCACACTGCTCAACCACCTGCTCCGCGAGGGCACCGGGCGGAGCACCCTCGTGCTGGTGAACGACTTCGGCACGGTGGCCGTGGCCGACGAACTCGTGGCGGCACGCGACGGCGAGATGCTCACGCTCACGAACGGCTGTGTGTGCTGCTCACTGGCGAGCCCGCTCATCGACACGTTGGTGGGCATTCGCGAACGCGCCGACGCACCCGAGTTGCTGATCGTGGAGGCGAGCGGCGTCGCCGACCCAGAACCACTGTCGCACCACGCGATGATCCCCGGTTTCCGGCTGAGCGGCATCGTGGTGGTGGCCGACGCGGAGACCATCGAGGCTCGTGCGGGCCACGAACTGGTGGGCCGCACTGTCATCCGGCAACTGCGGTCGGCCGGGCTGATGGTGTTGAACAAGACCGACCTCGTCGGGCCGGCCGCGATCGAGCGGTTGCACGACTGGTTGCGCACCGTGGCGCCGAGTGCGGTGGTCGTGGATGCCGAACACGGCGCGGTGCCCGTGGCGATGGTGGTCGGGCCGCAGCCCGAGGTGCCACGACCGCACGGGTACCACGACGGCCACGCGCACCACCACGATGTGCATCGCACCGTGACGTGGAGTCCCGTCGGCCTGGTCGACCGGGCGGCACTGGTCGGCGTGTTCGAGGACGAGCGCACCGGCATCGTTCGGGCGAAGGGCGTGGTGCGCTTCGCCGATCGGCCCGAGCGGCGCGAGATGGTGCAGGTGGCGGGGCGTCGGTGGCACTGCAGCCCCGTCGACGGGGACGGCGACGACGCGCTCGTGCTGATCGGTCTGCCTCCGGCGTTCGACGAGGCGACGCTGCTCGACCGCCTGGCGGCGATGGTCAACGCTCGCGAATGACCTCGCCGTCCCCGTCGATCCGGCGGCGGATGTCGCCGAGGTTCGACATGCGTTGCAGCACTGCCGGCACCTGGTCGAAGCCACCGAGGTACGACCACACGTAGGCGATGACGGCGAAGATGGTGCCCACTTCGCCGGCTGCGTCGGTGACGTGGACGAGCGCGAACACGGACAGGCCGAGTGCGATGAGATCGACCACACCCCAGCTCGTCGCCTCGGCATCGGACAGGCGGATCCAGTGCCGCCCGAGCACCTTGAAGTGGCCGCGCACCTCGGCGGGGGTGCCGCGTTCGATGGTGGACACCTCCCGCTCGGCCTCGTCGTTGAGCGGTCGGAAGATGCGGCTGGACCGGCGCACGAGTCGTCGGTTCAGCAGCGCCACCGGGATCGCCGCTGCGGCCGCGACGGCTCCCAGCGCAGGGTCGTAGACGAACAGCATCACCAGTGACCCCAGCACGGCGAAGGCGGCGGCAATCGCTGCCACGACGGCGACCTCGAGGAAGTCGACGTACTCCGACACCAGCGCCGTACGAGCAACGATCGACGTCGTCGCGACCCCGCGCTCGCGCTGCTCCTCCACCACGGCCGACGCGAGGTCGACGTACAGGCGGTTGAACGACCGCGCGTCGTAGCGCTGGCGGGCCACGGCGACCAGCGTGTGCGCCAGCGACACGGCCACGAACACACCGATGCCGCGGTACGAATCGGCCAGCAGGTCGTCGACCGCGAGGCCGATCGCGAACGGATAGAGCAGTTCGAACGTGTTCTCGAGCACCGCGCCGCCGTAGGTGACGGTGAGCGCGCCACGGTGACGCCGGAGGTGCGTTGCGAGGGCCGCCATGGCCCCATGGTCGCGCACGGCGGACCCGGCGCAGCGCTAGGCCCCTTCGACGACGAGGAACTGACCCATCAGCCCTTCGTCCTCGTGGTTCGCCATGTGGCAGTGGTACATGAACGGGTGCTCGCTGCTCGCGTAGTCGTCGAACTTCGCGACGAACGTGACGTGCTCACCGAGTTGGATGTAGAACGTGTCCTTCCAGCCCTTCTCGTGGTCGGGCACCGGGCCGGTACTGCGTTCCACGATGGCGAACTGCACGTCGTGGATGTGGAACGAGTGGCCGAAGATCTGGCCGTTCTCGATGGTCCACGCCTCGACGGTGTCGAGCACCACGGTGTGGGCCACGTGGTCCATCGAGTAACCCTGGTCGTCGAACGTGAACGGCGTGCCCGGGCCGGTGTCGGTGATGGCGATCGAGCGAGCGTTCGTCGCGTCGGTCGCGTTCCACAACGAGTTGGTCACCAGGGCGACAGGCAACTCCTTCACGCTGTCGGCCGTCGGCTCCACGACCAGCAGACGCAACAGGTCGAAGGTGGTGTTGTTCAGCAGGCTGCCGAACTCGCCACTCTGGTTCGGCTCGCCGCCCGGGTAGCCGAGGGGATAGCCACCGTTGAACGACTGCAGCGTGACCGCCGAACCCACCACGTCGGCGCCGAGGTCGACCAGCACCTCGTAGCGCTCCCCGGGCACCATCACCAGACGGGTCACGGGGACGGGTACATCCAGCAAACCTCCATCGGTGCCGATCACCCAGAACGTGCGATCGTCCGGGAAGCCGAGCGTGTACGCCCGCTCGATCTCACCGTTGAGGATCCGCAGTCGAACCATCTGCGCAGGCACCGCCACCTCGGCATCCAACGTGCCGTTGGCCAGCAGATGGTCGCCGTAGATGGTGTCGGCGACGATCTGCGAGTCGGCGTCGAAGGTGCGACTGGTGAACACCACCGGGATGTCGTCGACACCGTAGGTGCGCGGCAGGTCGAGCGCCGCCTCGTCGTCGTCCTGCACGATGATGAACCCGCCCGCGCCCATACTGAGCTGCGGCCAGGTGAGTTCGTGCGCGTGCGGGTGGTACCAGTAGGTCGCCGCGTTGTTCTTGACTGTCCACGAGGGTGACCAGGTCTCGCCGGGGGCGATGACTTGATGGGGACCGCCGTCCATGTCGGGCGGCAGGTGCACACCGGGCCAGTGGTGTCGCCTGCGGGTGGCGTGGTCGACGACGTCGCCTCGTCGGTGGCGCACGCGGCCAGGGCCGCCGCACCGGCGGCCAGCAGGAACATGCGGCGGCTCATCGACGTGGGCGGGTGCGCAACGGCACGGGGCGGGGTTCGCATTGGGGTCTCCCTGCGGGTGATCGGTGCCGCAGTGGAGGACGGCCTCGCCGTCGCGCCGAATCACCTTGGCGGGTGCCAATCTATCAGTGTGCGTCACCCTCCGTGCGACGACGCCGCTGACGCTCCATGAGACTGCACCAGTCCCACGACGCGCCGCCCATGGCCGTCACCTCGGCGAGGAACTGGCCGACCATCCCGGTCACGGGCAGCGGCACGTTCATCGCCGAGGCCTCGTCCATCACGAGGCCGATGTCCTTGCGCATCAGCGTCGTCGAGAAGCCGTAGTCGTATTCGCCCGCGAGCATCCGCTCGGCCCGATTGGCCATCTGCCACGAGGCCGACGAGCCC
>SXKB01000103.1 GCA_005778215.1 Actinomycetota bacterium
GAGATCGAAGCGCGCGGACGTGCGATTGCCCACGACGCCGACCGCGCCGCCCGAACCGAGTGGGTCAGGCACGACGTTCGATGCCCCGGAGGAACTGGCACTGCCCAGACGGTGCGAACCGTCTCGGTGCGTCGGCGCTCATGCAGGGCCTTGCCGACGGCTACTTCGTGCTGCCGTACACCATCGGCAACTACCTGGCGCCGATGCTGAACAAGCCCATCCCTGGCACCGACCACGAGGCGTTCAAGACCGCCGAGGCCGAGGTGCGCAACCGGTACCAGCGGTACCTCGACATCAAGGGCACGCGGTCGCCCGACTGGTTCCACCGCGAGGTCGGCAAGATCATCTGGGACTACTGCGGCATGGAGCGCACCGAGCAGGGCCTCGAGAAGGCGCTCAGCGAGTTGCCGCCGCTGTACGAGGAGTTCCAGAAGGACCTGCGTGTCACCGGCGACGGTGCGAGCATCAACCAGACCCTCGAGAAGGCCGGTCGAGTCGACGACTTCTTCCAGCTGGGCATGCTGATGTGCAAGGACGCCCTCGACCGCCGCGAGAGCTGCGGTGGTCACTTCCGGGCCGAGTACCAGGACGACGAAGGCGAGGCGCAGCGTGACGACGAGAACTTCGCGCACGTCGCCGCCTGGGAGTGGACGGGTGACCCGATGAACGCCACGCGGCACGTCGAGGAACTCGAGTTCGAGACCATCCATCTCGCGAAGCGGAGCTACAAGTGAGCAACCACCTGACCAACCTCACGCTGAAGATCTGGCGGCAGACCGGCCCGAACGACGGCGGCCACTTCGAGAGCTATCGCATCGACAGCATCAGTGACGAGGCGTCGTTCCTCGAGATGCTGGACGTGCTGAACGAGAAGCTCATCGACGAGGGCAAGGAAGCGGTCGTGTTCGACCACGACTGCCGCGAAGGCATCTGCGGCACCTGCTCGCTGATGATCGACGGCCAGGCGCATGGTCCGCAGCGCGGCACCGCCACGTGCCAGCTGCACATGCGCAAGTTCCAGAGCAACCAGGAGATCGTCATCGAGCCCTGGCGCGCGACGGCGTTCCCCATCATCAAGGACCTGATGGTCGACCGGTCGGCGTTCGACCGCATCGTCGAGGCAGGCGGCTTCATCACCGCCCCCACCGGCGGCGCCCCCGACGCCAACCTCATCCCCATCGCGAAGCCGGTGGCCGACGCGGCCATGGACGCCGCCGAGTGCATCGGCTGTGGTGCGTGCGTGGCGGCCTGCCCGAACGGTGCGGCCAACCTGTTCACGTCGGCGACGGTGAACCACCTCAACCTGGTGCCCCCGGGCCAGGCCGAGCGGTGGAGCCGTGTCGAGGCGATGGTGGAGACCATGGACGAGCACTTCGGTTCGTGCACGAACCACGGCGAGTGCGAGGCCGCGTGCCCGAAGAACATCAGCATCGACTTCATCGCGCTGATGAACAAGGACTACCGCAAGGCCAAGTTCAAGAACCGCAAGCTCATCGCCCAGATCTGACCCTCGGGTTTCTGGGCGGGATTCGTCCCGAATCCGCATCTGGCGCTGTTGCGTCCCGGAAACCGGGACGCAACAGCGCCAGATCCGCGTCGCGGCGCCGTTCGAGCGGCTCAGACCCGGGCGGTGATGGTGCTGGTGTAGCGGTTGGTGACGGCGATGTCGCCGTGCTCGAGCGTGAGATCGAGCCACAGGTCGCCCGCGGTGTCGGGCACCACGAACTGCACCGTGCCCACGCGCACGCAGTCGTCGGGCGGCACGTCGCCGGCCCACTGCCACGTGTGGTCGCCGCCGGCCCAGCGCAGGACGGCGGTGCACTGCACGCCTTCGAGCACGCGGCGCACGTCGCTCACCACGTGCACGTCGAGCGCCAGGGTGTCGCCGGCCACCACCTCGGCCGGGGGGCGTTCGGCCACCACGATGACGGGGCGACACGCGTCGATGATCGCGCCGTACGCCGCCTTCGGATGCCGTTCGTGGTCGAGCACGCTCCAACTCACCGACGGATGCGCGTCGTTGAGCGTGAGGAAGCAGAAGCCGCCCGTGGGCCGGTACTTCAGGCGGCGCAGCGACTCGATGTGATGGCGCAGCAACTCGGCCTGGTACTGCTGGGTTGCATCACGCCACGACTCGAAGGTGGGATAGCGGTGCGGTGGCACGTGCTGCTCGAACACCTCGCGCTGCATGCCGTGCTGCTCGACCAGGTGGTCCCAGTCGAGTGCCGGCCACCGCTCGGGCTCCATGAACGCCGCAGCGTGTGGCACCGACTGTGCGCCGAACTCGCTGACGAACCGAACCATGCGGGGCAGCGTGGCCGCGAACCCATCGAGGTCGCGCTCGTCGCCGTGGTACCAGCCGAAGAACAGATGGCTGTCGGTGCCGTTCAACTGCGGCACGTGCGGGGCCACGCCGCTGTGGGCGATGACCGCTCGCGTCTCGTCGGCGGTCTCGAACGCGCGCTTCACCCACCGATCGAGGATGGTCTTGTTCCAGGTGGGCACCTGTTCCTTCACCATGTGCCGCACGATGCCCGCGCCGAACACCTTCTTGCGGCTCTCCTCCACCGGCAGCGGCTCGTTGTGTGCGCACCACACCGCGACCGAAGGGTGATGCCCGAGCTGGTCGACGGCTTCACGTGCCTGTCGCACGGCCTCCTTGCGGATGGTGCGCGCATAGCCCCACTGCAAGGGGAAGTCCTGCCACACGAGCATGCCGAGTTCGTCGGCGGCCTCGTACAACTCGGGTCGGGCGATGTGGCCGTTCACGCGGATGAGGTCGAGCCCGGCCTCGCGTGCCAGTTCGACGTCGCGACGCACCTCGGCCGGCGTGGCCTCGGCGAGCGCCTGACGCGTGGGCGCCACGTTCACGCCCTTCACGAACAACGGCTCGCCGTTCACCGAGAACACCCAGTCGTGCAGCGCCACCTCGCGCAGGCCGGTGCGCACGCTGCGCCGGTGGCTCACCTCGCCGTCGACCACCACCTCCACCTCCACGGTGGTGAGTGGCTGATCGCCCAACGTCCAGGGCCACCACAGCGCCGGATCGGCCACGTCGAGATCCCAGTCGACCTCGTTGAGCCCCTTCGCCAACGACCGCGCGTTCTCGGCCACCACGGCACCGTCGACCAGGGTGCGCACCACCACGCTGCGCTGTGCATCGGCATCGAGGCGGGCGTGCAGGCGCAGGTGCGCTCGCGCGTCGTTCGCGTCGCGGCACAACACCCGCAGTCGGTCGATGCGCACGGCACCGGTGTCGTCGATGCGCACAGGGCGCCACAGCCCACCCGGATTCCAGTCGGGGTCGAGCATGTCGCTGTGCTGCAACGAGCCGGTGATGTTGCGCTTGGCCGTGCGGTTGCGCTGCGGCGAGCACGACACCTCGATGGCCAGCACGTGGTCGTCGGCCAGTCGCGACAGATCGGTGATGTCGAACGTGTGCGGGAAGAAGTAGCCCTCGGGGTCGCCCAAGTAGGCGCCGTCGAGCCACACGTCGGCCTGGTAGAAGACGCCCTCGAGCGTCACCCAGCGGCGACGCCCGTCGTCGGGGGCATCGAGATGGAAGCGGTGGCGGTACAGCAATGCGCTGTCGTTGCCGGCGAACACGGGCGAGGCGCGCCAGTGGCCGGGCACTTGGACGTCGGCCCACGTGCGGTCGTCGTGGTCGAGACCCACACCGTCGCGACGCACGTCGTCGTCGGCCACGCAGGCCCGCCACTGTCCCGACAATTCCACGTCGGCAGGTTAGAGGCTGAACCGCGTGCTCCGCAGACGCGTGCGGCGGACGGCCGCGGTATGGTCGCTGCATGGTCGACCGTGCAGCCACGTTGGGGGAACTGAAGGCATCGGGCTGGCAGTCCGTGCCCGTCAAGGAGGAGATCCGGCGCAACGCCGTGGCGCGCATCGCCGCGGGTGAACCGCTGTTCGACGGCGTGCTGGGGTACGAGCACACGGTGATGCCGCAGCTCGAGAACGCGCTGCTGGCCGGTCACGACGTCATCTTCCTCGGCGAGCGCGGTCAGGCGAAGACCCGCATGATCCGTTCGCTCACCGGCCTGCTCGACGAGTGGATGCCCATCGTCGCCGGCAGCGAGATCAACGACGACCCGTTCCACCCCGTCAGCCGCCATGCCCGCGACCTGGTGGCGCAGCAGGGCGACCTCACCCCGCTCGAGTGGGTGCACCGCGACGACCGCTTCGGCGAGAAACTCGCCACGCCCGACACCTCGATCGCCGACCTCATCGGTGAGGTCGACCCCATCAAGGTGGCTGAGGGCCGCTACCTCAGCGATGAGCTCACGTTGCACTACGGCCTCGTGCCGCGCACCAACCGTGGCATCTTCGCGATCAACGAGATCCCCGACCTCGCCGAGCGCATCCAGGTGGGTCTGCTCAACGTGCTCGAGGAGCGCGACGTGCAGATCCGCGGTTACAAGATCCGCCTTCCGCTCGACGTGCTGCTGGTGGCCTCGGCGAACCCCGAGGACTACACCAACCGCGGCCGCATCATCACGCCGCTGAAGGACCGCTTCGGCAGCCAGATCCGCACGCACTACCCGCTCGATGCAGCCACCGAGATGGCCATCATGCGCCAGGAGGCGCGCCAGCCCTCGGTGGGCGACGTGCACGTCACCATCCCCGAGTACATGGAGCACGTGGTCGCCACGTTCAGCCAGCTGGCTCGTTCGAGCAACCAGGTCAACCAGCGCAGCGGTGTGAGCGTGCGCCTGTCGGTCAGCAACCTCGAGGTGCTCGGGGCCAACGCGTTGCGCCGCGGCCTGCGCGCCGGTGAGCGCAACGTGGTGCCGCGCGTCAGCGACCTCAGCTCGCTCGCGGCCAGCACCAGCGGCAAGGTGGAGATCGAGGCGCTCGAGGAGGGCCGCGAGGGTGTCATCCTCGAGAACCTGGTGAAGGCCGCCGTGCTCACGGTGTTCAAGGAACTCGTCACCCCCGATCAGACCCGCGACGTGGTGGCAGCGTTCGAAGAAGGCACCATCGCCCACACCGGCGACGACGTGCCGTCGGCCGAGCTGGCCACACTGCTCGATCAGGTGCCGTCGCTGCGCACGCCCGTGCTGTCGCTCACTGCGGGCGACGAGTCGCCGGCGGCCGTGGCGGCGGCCATCGAGTTCGTGCTCGAAGGCCTGCACCTCGGCAAGCGCCTCAACAAGGACGGCGCCAGCGGCGCCACCGGCGCCACGTACCGCAGTCGCAGCTGATCGATCGGGCACCCCGCCCGTTCAGTCGGTGGCGAACGCGTTGCCGGAGTCCTTCAACTCGCGGTCCTTGGTGACGATGCCCGGACTGCCCTCGGTGTCGGCGAACGGCGTTGCCAGCACGGCGGCGATGTCGAGCTGCTCGCGGGCCCGGTGCACTTCGCGCCACATCGCTGTGATGTTGGCGGACCGCTGCGCGTCGGTGTCCCCGACCGGCTTGTACGTGAGCGCCAACGGCTGGCCGAGCCCGTACTCCGCGGCACGGTAGAGGCACGTTTCCACGTCGCTGCGCAGCGCGATCCCGATCACGTCGACCGACCCGGCGAGGTCGGGCAGCTCCCGGTCGGCCCGGCCGGGAATGTGCACCACACCGTCGGTGAAACCCTGGAACCACACGCCCCATCGCAGCTGGTCGAAGCGGCGTGCTGCCTCGCGGGCGAGCGGCGTGTCGTCGGTGGGACGCACCACGGCCACGTCGAGCGAGCTGATCACCGGCAGCGGGCCGTGCAGCAGGCGCCACGCGTCGCGCCACGCCACCACCATCGTGTGCACCACCTCACCGTGACGACGTGGGTCGTCGGGCATCAGCCGGTCGCAGATGCCGAACGGCGCCTCGAGCGGCACCCAGCCGGCGGCCACGTCGCCCAGTCGTTCGGCGGCGAGTTCCACCCACCTCGGCCACCAGTGACCTGCGGTGCGGTCGTCGGTGAACCCACCCTCGTTGTCGAACCACCACGGCACCGTGGGTTGCAGCAATCGGAACCACGGTTGCAGTCCGGCGGACCTGGCCGCCTGCGCCGCACCGTGGACGCGCTCGAACACGTCGCCGTCGAACCCTCCGGCTCGCGGCTGCGCCTCGGCCCACGGCACGTCGATGCGCACCACGGTGAGGCCCACCTCGGCCGCGAGCGCGATGTCGTCGAGCAGTCGCTCGGCACGCACGTCGAGCACGGCGCCACGCGACGGCGTGCTCATCCGAGGTCGTTCCAGTTCAGCGTGGCCAGTGACATCCATGCGTCGCGCAGGTCACCGGGCGGCATCCGATCGGCGATGTCGACCAGGTTCTCGGGCGCGACGTGGACCGCGCCGAACGTGCGCACGACATCGGCCGACAGCGGTGCATCGAAGATCGGTGCCACGGCGTCGAGGCGTCCGACTGCGGCGAAGTTGCTCATCGTCATCTGGCACTTCGGGCATTCGCCGCAGTTGCCGTCGCCGGCGCGCTGCCAGCACACCTTCAGCCATCGCTGCACGAACGGTTCGTCGGCCACGGCGGCGGCCTTGTCGCACCGCCCCAACTCCCCACCGACGTGCAGGATCTGCACGGCCGACGACGACCACAACGGATCGAGGTGCGCGTGGGTGCCCTTCGGTCGCAGCAGGTGGCCGGGCAACGTGGCGGAGATGATCACCTGTCCGGCGACGGGTGCCAGTAACAGGCCGAACGATGCGAGTGTCGGGCCGACCGCTTCGTCCCACGCGATCACGTCGTCGCTGAACTGCCGGTAGTTCGAGCTCACCCGGTGCAGCGGGAGCCCGAGGTCCTCGGCGGCCGCCGTGGTGCCACGCATGATGGCTCGGGTGCCGTCGGAGGCGAGCGGGGCGTCCTCCCAGTCGATGCCGATGAGTTGGTCGACCGCGTGGCCTCCGCAGAACAACGACCACATCGAGTCGAGCCCGCGGGAGAAGAACAACGCCGTGCCCTGCGCCGGGGTCGCGGGAGCGGACCGGGTCGTGCGCGCCGACACCGTGAGATGCGGCCAACCGAACCATCCGGCCATCAGTGCCGCCGCTCGGCGCGCGCCATCGAGCGCGACGGCATCGACGGCGGCGTCGATGCGCAACGGCACATCGATCGCGCCCGCCAGCATGGTGAGCATCGGCAGGAACGGCGTGGCGCTGCGATCGATGGGGGTCTGTCCGTCGGTGGTAGCCGACTCGTCGTGCAGGCGCAGCACGAGGCGCCGGGGTGCGTGGCTCGGCAGGGTGACGCGCATCGACGTGACCCAGCCACCGTCGACTGCCGCCACCTGATGGTCGTCGGCGAGCAGCGTACGTGCGCGGCGGAAGCGCATCACGATGGGATCAGACGTTGAACGGCGTGCGGGTCCAGAGTTCGCCCGTGTCGTTCGACGCCGCGAGCACCGGGCGCCCGCTGAGCTCGACCACGTTGATCGGGCCGGGGAAGCCGCGCAGTTCGATGTCGTGCTGGCCCGTGGCCTCCACGCCCTGCGGCAACCGCTCGAGTTGCATCGTGGGCAGCAGCACCTCGTGCGGGCCGGCCGAGTCGCACAGGCGAGCCGCCATGTTGACGGCCGACCCGATGTAGTCGTCGCCCTCGAACAACAACGCATGGCCGGTGGCGAGCCCCACGCGCAACTGCAGCGGGGCGCACACCTCGGCGGACCGGTGTTCCAACTCGAGTGCGAAGGCGATGCACGCCTCCTGCTCGACCGACACGATCATGCAGCCGTCACCGAGCCACTTGGCGATGCGCACACCACGCTCGCTGGCGATCTCGCGGGTGAGCGACCGGAACGCGCTGAGCAGCCGCCCGGCCGCGTCGTCCCCGAACGCTGCCGTGTAGTTCGTGAACCCGGAGAGGTCGACGAAGGCGAAGGTTCGGGGGACACGCATCACTCAAAACGGTACCACCAGGCACGACGCTCGTGCGCGCTTTCACAAGCAGCTTCATCCGCCGTTCACGATCGATCACGCGACTGCCGGTGGTTGTAGCGTTCGCCCATGGCACAACGGTTCACCTACTCGGCCTGGGACGGCACGCAGAAGGGCTTCGACCTGGATGCCGACAGCCTGTTCGACGAGATCACCGACGACCTGCTGTACCACGGTGACGTGAACGCCGCCCTGCGCCGAATGCTGCAGCAGGGCATGACCGATCGCAACGGCGAGCAGATCCAGGGGCTGCGCGAACTGATGCGTCAACTCCGCGAGCAGCGCCAGCAGCGACTCGACGACTTCGACCTCGGCGGCGTGTACCAGGAGATCGCCGATGCGCTCGACGACATCCTCGACGAGGAACGGCACGCCATCGAGAACGCCACCGCCGAGGCCGAACGCAGCGGCGACGAGCGGCGCGCGCAGCACGCACGCGACGCGGCCGCCGAGCGCAACTTCCGCCTCGACATGATGCCGCCCGATCTCGCCGGCCGGGTGCGCGAGCTGTCGGCCTACGACTTCGAGAGCAACGACGCGCGGCAACGGTTCGAGGAGCTGATGGACCAGCTCCGCCAGCAGCTGATGCAGCAGGCCGTCGACCAGATGTCGTCGGCGGTGCAGAACATGACCCCCGAGGACATGGCTCGCATGAAGGACATGATGGCTGCGCTCAACGAGATGATCGAGCGGCAGCAGCGGGGGGAGGACCCCGGCTTCGAGCAGTTCATGCAGCAGTACGGCGACTTCTTCCCCGAGAACCCGCAGAGCCTCGAGGAGTTGCTCGAGCAGATGGCGCAGCGCATGGCCGCGATGCAGGCGATGATGAACTCCATGACGCCCGAGCAGCGGGCGCAGCTGCAACAGCTCAGCGATCAGCTGCTCGACGACATGGATCTGCGCTGGCAGATGGATCAGCTGGGCCGCAACCTGCAGTCGATGTTCCCGCAGCAGGGGTGGGGCCAGTCGTACGACTTCCAGGGCCAGGACCCGATGGGCATGGCACAGGCCATGCAGACGATGCAGGAACTCGGCGAGCTCGACCAGCTCGAGAACCTGATGCGCAACGCCACCACGCCGGGTGCCCTCGCCGAGGCCGACATGGACCGCGTGCGCGACCTGCTCGGTGACGACGCGGCCAAGTCGCTCGAGCGTCTCGCCGAGATCACCAAGATGCTGGAGGAGAGCGGCCTCATCCACCAGAAGGACGGCAAGCTCGAGCTCACCCCGCGCGGACTGCGCAAGATCGGCAACAACTCGCTGCGCGATCTGTTCTCACGGCTGGCGAAGGACAAGACCGGCCAGCACGCCACCACCAAGCTCGGCTTCGGCCACGAGCGCACGTACGAGACGAAGCAGTACGAGTACGGCGACCCGTTCCAGCTCGACCTGCACCGCACCATCCGCAACGCCGTGCGGCGCAACGGCCCCGAGACCCCGGTGCGCCTGTCGCCCGACGACTTCGAGATCGAGCGCACCGAGCACCTCACGCGCAGCAGCACGGTGCTGATGCTCGACCTGTCGATGAGCATGCCGATGCGCGACAACTTCCTGCCGGCCAAGAAAGTGGCGATGGCGTTGCACGCGCTCATCACCTCGCAGTTCCCACGCGACTTCATGGGCATCGTCGGCTTCAGCGAGACGGCGTACGCGCTCACTGCCGCCGAGTTGCCCGAGGTGAGTTGGGACTTCGCGTACGGCACGAACATGCACCACGGGTTCACGCTCGCCCGGCAGATGCTGTCGCGGCAGACCGGCACGAAGCAGATCATCATGATCACCGACGGCGAACCCACGGCCCACATCACCCCGCGCGGCGACGTGTTCTTCAACTATCCGCCGGTGCAGGAGACCATCGAGGCCACGTTGCGCGAGGCCGCGCGGTGCACCAAGGACGGCATTCGCATCAACACGTTCATGCTCGACGCCGACTACGGGTTGAAGAGCTTCGTCGAGCAGTTGACCGCGGTGAACCGGGGCCGGGCGTTCTTCACCAACCCCGAGACACTGGGCGACTACGTGCTCGTCGACTTCATCGAACACAAGCGACAGCTCGCGCGTGGCCGCGGTGGTCGACGCTCTGCGTGATTCGCGCGAAAACCCTTGTCAGGACCTTCACGAAATGTCCTCTTGCGCGAAGGTGATGTGATAGTGGACAATGACACCCATGTAATTACAGGGGTGTCGAGCAGCCGGCACCTTGGGCCTAGCGCAGGGAGGCCGCCCACATGCAGATCGAACTCAACACCGAACCGAAGGGCAACTGGCAGGACGAGGCGAACTGCCTCGGTGTCGACCCCGACCTGTTCTTCCCCGAGCGGGGTGCCTCCACGCGTGAGGCCAAGGAGGTCTGCCGAGGCTGTGTGGTCCGCACCGACTGCCTCGAGTACGCCCTCGTCAACGGCGAGAAGTTCGGCATCTGGGGTGGGCTCTCCGAGCGTGAGCGCCGGCGCCTCCGCCGCCAGCGCGCACAGGCCGCGCGCCGCACCTCGGCCTGAGCGGTCGTCCCGGCTGCGCTGCGCTTCGGAAAATCCGTCGCGCCCCGCGAAGTGCAGCCGAGAGGGCTAGTCTGTCCGCATGTTCGCAGGTTTCTTCGATTCCCCGGCCGAGATCGGCATCATCCTTCTCGTCGTGCTGCTCCTGTTCGGCGGTTCGCAGCTTCCCAAGCTCGCCAAGAACATCGGCAAGGCCCAGAAGGAGTTCAAGGAAGGTCTGTCGGAGGGCCAGAAGGCCGCTGCCGGCGAGACCCCGGCCGAGGCCCCCAAGGCCGACGGCCAGGCCTGACGCCACAACGCAACCGAGACGCGCAACGACGCCGGATGCCTTCGGGCACCGGCGTCGTTGCGCGTTCTGCGTGATGTCACGCGGTGGTGATCAGGGTGATCAGATGGCTGCCACGTCGAGCTTGCGACGCTTGATGATGCGGCGACGCTCACGCTCGCTGCAGCCACCCCACACGCCGTGCTCGATGCGGTTGTCGATGGCGTAGTCGAGGCACTGCTCCTTCACGGGGCAGTCCTGGTTGCAGATCTTGCGGGCACGGTCGACACCGACGCCGTCGCTGGGGAAGAACACCGCCGGCGGGTAGTTGCGGCAGTTGCCCTCGGCCATCCACGCGGTGGCGGAGTCGGTGTCGGGGACAGGGGTGCTCTGGTACATGGGGTTGCGTCTCCTTTGTGCCGTGAACATGGGGGTTGCTCATCGGCTCGGTGGTGCGCCCGCACGAAGCCCTTCGCCTCGACGACCACATCATCGTTGCTGCATACGACGCCGCATCCGCTGGTGTGGTTCCCGAAGTTCGGAACGGTCTAGCACGGTTCGCGGCGAAACGGGGCGCGCGAAGCCGAATTTCCTGGTCGGGCGAGCCTCGGGAAAGGGCCGCTAGACTCGGCGGGCCGCCTCGCCACCGTTCCGGCGAGCCGAATCCGGCAGGAGCACCACCATGACCGACACCGCACTCGAACCGCGAGCACACGCTCGCATCGCGTACCTCGGCCCGGTCTCCCCGCACTGGGAGGTCTACGGCGACTGGGGCGATCGCACCGTCCTCGAGGAGTTCCGTGCCCGCGTGCTGGCCCGTCTGGTGCTGCTGCCCAAGGACGACCCGCAGTTCCGTCGCAACCGCGAGCGCATCGTGCGCGATGCCGAGCGCGAGCGCATCTCCATCGAATGGGACCTGGGCGTCGCCGAGGCCGACTCCTGAACACCAGCGTTCGCCCCGCACGCGGTGCGAGCGCTCGACGCGCCCGAACCAGCGCCCCAGCCGCAGCCGAACCGCGGTTGATCAACCGCGAGCTGAGTTGGCTCGACTTCAACCGTCGCGTCCTGGCGCAGGCGGAGGAGTCGGGTATCCCGTTGTTGGAGCGGTTGAAGTTCTGCGCCATCACCTCGTCCAACCTCGACGAATTCTTCCAGGTGCGCGTCGCTGCGCTGAAGGACCAGGTGGCGGCCGGGCTGATGGCGCGATCGCCCGACGGTCTCACCGCGCAGGAGCAACTCGACGCGATCGCGGCCCAGGTGCGTTCGTTCGTCGCCGAGCAGGAGCGAGTCACGTTCGACGTGTTGTTCCCCTTGGTGGCGGGACGCGGGGTGAAGATCGTGCAGTGGAGCGACCTCGGCACGAGCGACCATCTGCATCTGATGAGCTACTTCGAGCAGCGCATCTTCCCGGTGCTCACGCCGCTCGCCGTCGACCCGGCACACCCGTTCCCGTACATCTCGAACCTTGCGCTCAACCTCGCCGCGATGGTGAGCGACCCCGACACGGGTGAGCGACGCTTCGCCCGGGTGAAGGTGCCCAACGTGTTCCCGCGTCTGGTGGCGCTGCCCGATGGCAAGCGGTTCGTGCCGGTCGAGCAGATCATTGCGGCGCAACTCCACCAACTGTTCGTGGGCATGGTGGTGGAGGAACACGCGTTCTTCCGCGTCACCCGCAACGCCGACCTCACCCTCGAGGAGGAGGAAGCCGACGACCTGCTCGCCGCTGTGGAGATGGAGCTGCGCAAGCGTCGCTTCGGACGCGCGGTGCGGCTGGAGGTGCAGCAGGGCATCAGCGACGAGATGCTCGAACTGCTGGTGCGCGAACTCGACGTCGAATCGGCCGACGTGTCGCACCATCGTCAGATGCTCGACCTCACTTGCCTGTTCCAGCTGCAGGGGCTCGAGCTGCCGGCGTTGAAGGACACGCCGTGGCCGCCGCTCACCGCCGGTCGCATCTACCGCGCCGAGGCACAGGATCGCAGCATCTTCTCGGTCATCCGCGAGCGGGCACTGATGGTGCACCATCCGTACGAGAGCTTCTCCAGCAGCGTCGAGAACTTCATCTCGCAGGCCGCCGACGACCCGAAGGTGCAGTCCATCAAGATGACGATGTACCGCGCGGGCGGCGACAGCCCGATCGCACGGCACCTCATCCGCGCCGCCGAGCGTGGTGTGCAGGTGGCCGTGCTGGTGGAGTTGAAGGCACGGTTCGACGAGGCCACGAACGTGGGGTGGGCCAGAGCGCTGGAGCGAGCGGGTGTCCACGTGGTGTACGGCCTGGTGGGTCTGAAGACGCACGCGAAGTGCACGCTGGTGGTACGCCAGGACCACGACGGTCTGCGCCGCTACTGCCACATCGGCACCGGCAACTACAACAGCAAGACCGCGCGTCTCTACGAGGACGTCGGGTTCCTCACGTGCGATCCGGCCGTCGGTGCCGACGTCACCCAGTTGTTCAACCACCTCACCGGCTACAGCCGGGCCATCGAGTTCCAGTCGCTGCTGGTGGCGCCTCGTGACATGCGCACCCAGTTGGTCGACCTCATCGAGCACGAGATGACCTTCGGCGACGAGGGCCGCATCACCGCGAAGCTCAACTCGCTGGCCGACCCGGGCATGGCCGAGGCGTTGTACCGTGCCAGCGCCGCCGGCGTGCGCGTCGATCTGATCACGCGTGGCGTGTGCTGCCTGCGGCCCGGCGTGCCAGGGCTCAGCGAGCACATTCGTGTGCGCAGCATCCTGGGTCGGTATCTCGAACACTCGCGGATCATCCGTTTCGAGCACGGTGAGAATGACACACCGCTGTTCCTCATCGGCAGCGCCGACTGGATGGGCCGGAACCTCGACCGGCGCATCGAGGTGATGGTGCCGGTGTTGCATCCGAAGCACCAGGCCTGGCTCGACCAGGTGTTGGCATTCGACCTGGCCGACGACATCGTGCGCCACGAACTCGACGCCGACGGGCTGTGGCACCGTCGAGGCCCTGCCGACTTCGCCAAGGGGGATGCTCAGGAGCGTCTGTACCGCTGGGTGAACGAACGCCAACGGGTGTAGTCGAGCCACCACAATTCGAACGTCGTTCACCATTCGTTCACCCGACGTTGGCTGCGATGGCAGATTGGCTGTTTACCTTCTCACGTGTTGTTCCAATCCACTCAAGGAGAACCACACGTGAACATCCAGAAGCGGCGATTCGTCATCGCCGGCCTCCTCGCCACCTCGCTCGTCTTCGCCGCCTGCGGCGACGACGAGGGTGCCACGGAGGCCACTGACGCCCCCACCACCGAATCCGTCACCGAGAGCAGTTCGGAGGAGAGCACCACCACCGCAGCGACGGGTGGCGAGCTCGCCGCCGGCGAGGTGTTCGTGACCGGCTCCTCCACCGTCGAGCCGATCTCCGTGCTCGTGGCCGAACTGGCCGCCGAGCTGAGCGGCGGCGAACTCGCCGTCACCGTCGAGGGCCCCGGCACCGGCGACGGCTTCAAGAAGTTCTGCGCCGGCGAGGCCGACATCTCCGATGCCTCCCGCCCGATCAAGGACGAGGAAGCCGCGGCGTGCGCCGAGGCCGGCATCGAGTTCGTGGAGATCGAGGTGGCCTTCGACGGTCTCACCGTCGCCACCAGCCCGAACAACTCGGCCATCACCTGCCTCGACATCCCGGCGCTGTATGCGCTGACCGGCCCGGAGTCGGAAGGCTTCGACAGCTGGGCCGACGCCAACGCACTGGCCACCGAACTCGGCAGCACCTCGGGTGAGCTGCCCGACGCCCCGCTGACCATCACCGGCCCCGGCTCGGAGAGCGGCACCTACGACGCGTTCGTCGAGTTCGCCATCGCCGACATCGCCGAAGAGCGCGGTATCGAGGATGCGGGCACCCGCAGCGACTACACGGCCAGCCCGAACGACAACGTGATCGTCGAGGGCATCGAGGGCAGCGACACCAGCCTCGGCTGGGTGGGCTTTGCGTTCTACGCCGCCGAGGCCGAGCGCATGAAGGCCATCGAGATCGACTCGGGTGACGGCTGCGTCGCCCCGAGCATCGAGACGATCGCCGACGGCAGCTACGGCTTCAGCCGTTCGCTGTACATCTACGTCAGCACCACCGCTGCCGCCGAGAACCCGGCCGTGGCCTCGTTCGTCGACGTGTACCTCAGCGCTGACGGCATCGCCCAGGTCGCCGAAGCCGGCTACGTGACTCTCCCCGAGGATCGCCAGGCTGCTGCCATCGCTGCCTGGGACGCTGCCACGGCCTGACCCCTTCCCCTCCTAGGATGGGGCCGGGTCGCGCTGCGGCCCGGCCCCATCGTGGAGGAATCCCTCGCTCATGCAGCCCTCTTTCTCGTCGAGTTCACCGGTGCTCACCGTCGCTGAACTCCGTGGCAGCCCGCGTCGGATGCGCCGTGAGCGCACGATGCGAGTCCTCCTCTTCGGTGCTGCGGTCACGTCCATCGTGATCAGCGCACTCATCATCGGCACGCTGTTCACCGAGGCGTGGC
>SXKB01000104.1 GCA_005778215.1 Actinomycetota bacterium
CGATCAAGCGTCGCGACGACATGCAGAAGATGGCCGAGAGCAACAAGGCGTTCGCCCACTACCGTTGGTGAGCCCTCGAGCTTCGAGTCTGGTGCAACACCCGCCCGCGAGGGCGGGTGTTGCCCGTTTTCGGCCCGGTGTCGCACCCAGGGTTGACATGCATACTCGGTAGGTACATACTCGGTATCCATGACGGTCCGAGAAGGCTTGTTGGCGCTGCTGCACGAAGGGCCGCGCCACGGCTATCAACTGAAGACCGAGTTCGAAGCGGCCACCGGAGGCGTGTGGCCGTTGAACGTCGGGCAGGTGTACACCACGCTCGACCGGCTCGAACGCGACGGCCTGGTGCGCATCACCGGGGCGGGCGAGTCGTCGGCCCAGAAGGTGTACGAGATCACACGTGAGGGCACCGACGAGCTGGGTGCGTGGTGGGAGGCAGTGCCCGCCGAGGACCCGCCGCCGCGCGACGAGCTGATGCTGAAGGTGCTGATGGCCATCGAGCACGGGCACCAGCACGGGCTGCGCGTGGTCACCCGCCAGCGCACCGAGCTGTTGGCGCTGCTGCAGCGCAAGCGCCGCGAGCGCACCGCAGCGGGCGACACAGGGGGCCTGGCGGCCGAGTTGGTGACGGAGGCGTTGATGGCTCGCGCCGAAGCCGATCTGCGATGGCTGGATCGGTGCGAGGCCGTGTTGGTGGAGCAGCAGTCGAACCGGACGAAGGGGAGCAAGTGATGGGGTATCCGGCAGTGCAGTTCAGCCGTGTGGTGAAGGCCTACGGCGAGGGCGAGACCGAGGTGCGTGCACTCGACGGGGTCGACCTCACCATCCCCACGGGGGAGCTCGTCGCCGTGATGGGCCCCAGCGGCTGCGGCAAGAGCACGCTGCTCCACCTCGCCGGCGGGCTCGAGCACCCGACCGCCGGCGCCGTGGCGGTGAACGGGCGCGACCTGTCGGCCCTCGACGCAGCGAGGCGTGCGGCGTTGCGCCGCGACGAGGTGGGCTTCGTGTTCCAGCGGCTGAACCTCATCGCCTCACTCACGGCCGTGGAGAACGTGGCGCTGCCCTTGGAGCTGGGCGGGATGTCGGCAAAGGAGGCCCGCCCGTTGGCCGTGGAGGCGCTGGCGTCGGTGGGACTCAGCCAACAGCTCGACCGGTTCCCCGATCACTTCTCCGGTGGGCAGCAACAGCGCATCGCCATTGCACGTGCGGTGGTGGGCGGTCGCGGGTTGCTGCTGGCCGACGAGCCGACCGGTTCGCTCGACTCGCGCACCGCCGACGAGATGGTGGAGCTGCTCGCCTCGCTGCCGTCGCGGTTCGGCGCCACGGTGGTGCTGGTGACGCACGAGCCCCGCTTCGCCAGCTGGGCCGACCGTGTGGTGTTCATGCGCGACGGCCAGGTGGTCGACCAGACCCGCACCACGCCGCCCGACGAGCCGGTCGTGGCGCCCGCCGACGAGCTGGTGCCCTGATGCGCGTCGCATGGCGGCTCGCTCGCCGCGAAGTGCGTCGCCGACCCGGCCGCACGCTGCTGGTGGTGTTGCTGGTGGCGGTCACCGTGGGCGGCATCGCCGTGGGCGACCTCAGCTACCGCTCGCACCGCCTGGCGGGTCCCTCACCGTTGGGACAGGCGGCGGCGAAGCTGAACCTGTCGGTGCCGCAGGGCGACGAGCGTGATGCGCTCGAACTGCTGCAGGAGATGGTGCCCGCGGGGGCCCAGGCGGTGCCGGGTCACGAGGTGTTCGGTCTGCCGGTGCAGCGTGACGACAACCCCGGACTGGGGCAGCAGGTCACGATGTGGACCGTCGACATCGGGGCACCGTTGCTCGACGGCGCGGTGGTGATGGCCGAGGGCCGTCAGCCGTCGGCCGACGACGAGGTGCTGCTGAGTTCGGCGCTGGCACAGCGGTTGCAGTTGCGTGTCGGCGACACGTTCCAACTCGCTCGGCCCGACATCGACCTGCGCGTGGTGGGCATCGGCGACAGCGTCGACCGCCAGCACCTGATGGTGGCCCCGGGCTACCCGATCGACGAGCTGCGCCAGGACGTCGTCGTGGCCGTCGTGTACACCGACTGGCGCGATGCGTACCTGCCGGCCGTGCCGATCTCGCCCGGCGGCGTGACGGCGTCGGACGCGGAGGTGCGTGTGCCGTGGGTGCAGTTGCCACCGGTCCCGCAGGCCACGCGACCGGGTGAGCTGGCGCTGCTGTGGCTGGCGTCGGCACTGGTGTTGGCGGTGCTGGGCATCGTGGTGGCCGCCGCGTTCGCGGCGAGTGGCCGTCGTCAGCTGGTGACCCTCGGTCAGCTGGGGGCGGTCGGCGCCGACGAGCGTTTCGCCCGCCGGTTCCTGGCACTGCAGGGTTCGGCCACGGCGTTGGTCGGTTCGCTCGTGGGCGTGGCCGGTGCGTTCGTGGTGGTCGCCGCGATCGGTGAGCCCGTGCTGCGACACGGCAAGTGGGGCGTGGCGGTCGGCGACCTGCTCGCCATCGTCGCCACTGCGGTGGCCGTGGGCACGTGTGCCGCGCTGCTGCCCACTCGCCAGTTGGCGAAGGCACCGGTGCTCACGGCGTTGGCCGGTCGAGCGCCGGTGGCGCAAGTTCGGCGCGGTCAGCTGCGGCTGGGTGCGATCGCGATCGTGGTGGGTCTCCTGGTGCTCGGTACGGCGGTGGCGGCCACTCGCGACGCGCAGGGTTCCGGCGTCACGGCAGCCACGTTCCTGGCGTTGCTGGCTGCCGGCACGGTGGTGGCCGGGGTGTGTGCGCTCACGCCCATCGTGGTCGACCGCTGGGGTGTGCTCGGCGCCCGCTCGAAGGGGTCCACCCGATTGGCGTTGCGATCGCTCGTTCGTCATCGTGCTCGCTCGGCGGCGATGGTGGCAGCCATCGCCGCCATCGGTGCGGCTGGGGTGGCCGGGGCGTCGGGCGTGGCAGCGTGGAGCCGGTTCGACGACAGTGCGCGATTCCCGACGCGGCTCGACGTGATCCGGGTGATGAACCAGCACACGATGTACGACGAGTCCACCGGCATCGCCACGTCGACACCGAAGCCCGTGCCGCAGGCGTGGCTCGACGACATCGAGCAGGTGGTGCCCGGTGTGGAGTGGCACGAGCTGGCGTGGGTCGACTCGCCCACGTGGGGCCAGGTGCTGTTGGGCACCGACGACACGTTGGCCGCCATCGGTGTGCCGCCAGCGATGGGCGACGACCTGTTCGCCGACGGCGACGTGGTGTTCGTGGCGCGGAGCGAGTTCTACAGCGGATGGTGCGCCGGCCCCGACTGCGGGTTCGGCACCGACATGCTGCTGGTGCCCGGCCTCGCGTTCACGGGCGTGTCGTTGGTGCAGCCCGATGCGGTCGACCGGCTCGACTTCACGCCCGGCATGCGGGAGCAACTGGGCATCGCGCCGGCCGACCTCACCGACGCCCAGCGCGAGCAACTGACGGTGGTGTCGTACGCCTCGATGTACGACGGGTACTTCTTCAACCAGCAGGTCGGCGAGGGTGAGCAGCTGTTCCCGGGTGGTGCCGGTGCGACGTGGGAGTACCCGTACGTCGGACCAGTGGTCACCCGCGGCATGGCGCAGGGTGTGGTGCTGGCCGCCGTGTTGCTGCTGGTGACATTGGTGGTCACCATCGGTCTGGCGTTGTGGGCGGCCGAGGGCAAGGTGGAACGTGATCAGCTCGTCGCCGTCGGTGCGGGTCCTCGATCGCTGGCCGGCATGGCGGGCGTGCGCGCCTGGGTGCTCGCCACCAGCGGTGGGGTGATCGCCGTGCCGCTGGGTATGTCGATGCTGTGGGTGGTGGTGCGCGCCGCCGACGCGAGCCGCACGCCGTTCCCCACCGTCGCTGCCATCGCCGTCGCCATCGGTCTGCCGTTGCTGGTGGCAGGTGGTGCCTACGTGGCCAGCGCGTTCGCGCAGCGGGTGCGCCCCGTCACCGGCGCCACCATGTCGCTCGACTGAGCGCGGCTCACGCCGACGGGATGAGGCGCTTCGACATGCAGAAGCTGTGCGGGGAGTCGATGTACTCGCCCCACGGTTCGCACTGCTCGAAGCCGAACTTCCGGTAGAGCGCCACGGCAGCGGTGAGGTGCTCGCCGGTCTCGAGCTTGAGTTCGGTGAAGCCGTCAGTCGCGGCGGCGGCCTCCACCGTGTCGAGCACGGCGGCACCGAGCTTCGCGCCACGCAGTTCGGGGTCGGCCCACATCCGCTTCACCTCGGCGGTGAGCGGGCCGATGCGGCGATACGCACCACAGGCTCGCGGCACACCGTCGAGGTACGCGAGGAAGAACGCACCGTCGCCGGGTGCCACGTCGTCGGGATCGAGGGTGATGAAGCAGATGCCGCCGTCGGGCTCGGTGGTGATGAGCTCGTGGTCGAGGCGGTCGAGCACCGGACGCACGTCGGGGTGATGCAGGTCGCGAGGCACCACGACCAGTTGTCCGAACCGTTGACCATGGGTGAAGGCGTGGGCCGACGGGCCGAACCGGTCGAGGAACGCGACACGGCGCTTCGCCTGCTCGACGGTGGGCGCCGCGCCGGCAGGGATCCACCAGTTCGCCGCCTTCGACTCGCCGGGCAGGAACCAGTCGCCGCGGCGGCGCAAGAAGTCGCGGTGAAGGCCGCTGAACGCGAAGTCGCGCAACGCCGCCTCCGACTCCCACACGGTGAGGTTCACGATGGTGCGCGGATCGGGGTAGGCGGCGATGGCGGTGGCGTCGCCGTCGTCGGTCTGCAGCCGCCACACGTACCCGGGGGACGACTCGGCGAGCTCGTTCACCGGGCCGAGGCCCTCCACGAACGCCGCCGAATCCGGATGGTCGAGCGGCTCCCGCAGCGTGGCCACGTTGTACTGCGCGAAGTGCAGCTCCATGGTCACTCCGCGGTGAGTTGCTTGCGCAGTCGCTTCGCCAACGCGGTGGCACCCATCGCGGTGCCGGTGGCTACGGTCATGTGGCCCATCTTCCGGCCGGCGCGTGGCTCGGCCTTGCCGTACAGGTGCAGGTGCACGGCGGGGTTCTCGAGGATGCGGTGCCACTTCGGCTCGCCGCCCTCCCACAGGTCGCCCATCAGGTTCGCCATCGCCACGCCGGGCACCAGCAACCGGGTCTCGCTGAGCGCCAGGCCACAGACGGCGCGCACCTGCATCTCGAACTGGCTGGTGGTGCACACGTCGAGCGTGTAGTGCCCGGTGTTGTGCGGGCGCGGGGCGATCTCGTTGACGAACACGTCGTTGCCGACGACGAACATCTCGACCGCCATCACACCCACGAACTGCAGTTCCTCGGCCAGCCAGGTGCACATCTCGGCGGCGCCCTCGGCGCTGTCGTGCGGCATGTAGGCCGGCACCCAGCTGATGTCGAGGATGCCGTTGACGTGTTGGTTCTGCGCCACGGCGTACGTGGTGGTGCGGCCATCGGCGGTGCGAGCCACCACCATCGACAGCTCGCGGTCGAGGTTGAGCTTCTGCTCCAGCACGCACGGTACGCGGCCGAGCTGCTCCCAGTAGCCGGCCAGGTCGCCGTGGTTCCAGATGCCGAACTGGCCCTTGCCGTCGTAGCCGAACCGGGCGGTCTTGAGGATGGAGGGGAAGAAGAAGTCGGCCGCCTCGGCGATGTCCTCGTCGCTCTCGATGATCATGTACGGCCCGACGGGTGCGCCGATCTCCTCGAGGAACGCCTTCTCCTGGATGCGGTCCTGGGTGATGCGCAGCGCCTCGGTGGGCGGGTGCACCAGGGTGCGGTCGGCGATGGTGGCCAGTGCCGCGGCCGGGGCGTTCTCGAACTCCACGGTGACCACCGCGCACGTGTCGGCCAGTTGGGCCAGTGCATCGGGGTCGTCGTACGCGGCCACGAGGTGCACGTCGGCCACCTTGCCGGCCGGTGCGTCGGGGTCGGGCTCGAGCACGGTGGTGCGGTAGCCCATCTGCCGTGCGGCCATCACGAAGTAGCGACCCAACTGGCCGCCGCCGAGGATGCCCAGCATCGCGGGCGGGGTGACGACGGGATGTGTGCTCATGCGGGCGGGAGGGTACTGGTGGCGGCGGCGTGGTGACGCTGCGAGCGGTACTCGATGAGCCGGGCAGCGAGGGCGGGGTCGTGCTGGGCCAGCATGGCCACGGCGAACAGCGCAGCGTTGGTGGCACCGGCCTCGCCGATGGCGAACGTGGCCACGGGCACGCCCGCCGGCATCTGCACGATGCTGTAGAGGCTGTCCTGGCCGCTGAGGTGCCTGCTCGGCACCGGCACGCCCAGCACCGGCACGGTGGTCTGCGCGGCCCGCATGCCCGGCAGGTGGGCCGCCCCGCCGGCGCCGGCGATGATGGCCTGCAGCCCGCGGCCTTCGGCAGCCTCGGCGAAGGCGAACATCTCGTCGGGCATGCGGTGCGCCGACAGCACCTGTGCGTCGTGCGGCACGCCGAACTCGGCGAGCACCTCGACGGCCTTGCTCATGGTCGACCAGTCGCTGGTCGACCCCATCACGACGGCGACGAGTGGTTGGGTCACCCGTACAGTCTGCCGTGTCAGACCGATGCGCCGGCGCGTTCGCCGTCGACCACCGCGGCATGCGCGCGGCGTGGCGCCAGGCAGTCGCCGACTCGTTCCACGCTCACGCCTGCGGCCTTCAGGTCGTGGTAGAGCCACTCCACCGGGTTGGGGGCCACGGCCAGCACCACCCAGTCGGGGCGGCGGGTCTGGTTCTGGCCGGTGGGGTGGTGCAGCAGGGTGAGCTCGCCGTCGGCCATGCCCATGGGCACGAGGTCGGTGCTCTGCACGATGCCCTTGCTGCCGGCGCGCATCCACCAGTTCTCCATGTCGAGCGTGATGCCCAGGTCCTGGCCCACCACCATGCCGTTGGTGACGATCTCGACCTGGCAGCCGCGGTCGGCCAGCAGTTCGGCCACCGAGGTGGCGTGGTGGAAGCCGAGTTCGTCGACCACCACCACCGATTGTCCGGGCTGTGGGCCGCCGTCGGCGGCGGTGCCGTCGATGACCTCGCGCACGTCGGCCACGTTGGTGGCGTCGCCGGGCGCCCACCACGGGCGGGCGGGCTCGGCGCCCATGGCGACGATGACGTGGTCGGGCTTTCGTTCCTGTACGAGGCCGGGCCACACGCCCACGCCGTACTCGAACTTCACGCCGTGCCGCTCGCACTCGTTGAGTTGGTTGCGGATCATGTCGCCGAACTCGGCGCGGTTCGGCACGCTGGCTGCGATGCGCACCTGGCCGCCGGCCTGGTCGGTCTTCTCGAACACGGTGACGTGGTGGCCGTTGCGTGCGGCGGCGATGGCGGCCTGCAGACCGGCCGGGCCGGCACCCACCACCATCACCTGCTTCGGCTTCGAGGTGAGGTGCACGGTGCCCACGCCTTGGGCTTCACGGCCGGTGCGCGGGTTCTCGATGCAACCGAGCCACCGGTTCAGGCCCATGCGGCCGACGCACTCCTGGTTGCAGCTCAGGCAGAGCCGGATGTCGTCGGTGTTGCCGGCGCGGGCCTTGGCGGCGAAGTCGGGGTCGGCGATCTGGCCGCGCACCACGCCCACGAGGTCGCAGTGCCCTTCGGCGATGGCGCGTTCGGCCTGCAGCGGATCCTTGAACCGGCCGACGCCCACCACCGGGATGTCGACGGCCTTGCGGAACGCCGACGGGATGAACAGCGCATACCCGGGCGGGATGTGCATGCTGGCCTCGATCATGAACAGGCTGGCGGTGGCCACGCCGATCGAGGTGTTGATGTAGTCGACCTGGCCGGTGGCCTCGGCGATCTCGGCGATGCGCACCGCATCGTCGATGGTGGTGCCGCCGTCGATGAGTTCGTCGCCGCAGATGCGCACGCCGAGGGCGAGGCGGTTGCCGATGACCTTGCGGACGGCGCCGACGATGCGCACCAGCAGGCGCGCCCGGTTCTCGATGCTGCCGCCGTACTCGTCGGTGCGGTGGTTGGTGGCGGGCGACAGGAAGCCGCGCACGATGGAGCTGTGGCTGCACTGCAGTTCGATGCCGTCGAACCCGCCCTCGGCGCAGTGCTCGGCCACGACGGCGTACCCGGCGACGATCTCGTCGATGTCGGCGTGGGTGACAGCCTTGGGCACCTCACGGAACAGCGGGTCGGCCACCGCCGAGGGGGCCCACACCGGCAGGCGCGAGTACATCGACGACGCCTGACCGCCGTTGTGGTTGATCTGGGCGAAGATGGGCACGCGGTGGCGGTGCACTGCGTCGGTGATGGCGCGGTAGCCGGGGATGACGTCGCGGTGGAAGCCGTGGATGAGCTTCTCGTACGGCCAGTCGGTGGGGTGCGTGCTGTGCTCTTCGGTGATGATGAGCCCCGCGCCACCGGCGGCACGGGCCGCGTAGTAGTCGGCGTGCTGCTGCGTGGGCTTGCCGTCGAGCGCGTAGTTGGCGAGGTGTGCGCTGAAGACGATGCGGTTGCGCGTGGAGACCGGTCCGAGTTGCAGCGGGGTCCACAGGTACCGGTAGGCCATAGCGGCCCAACCCTAGGCGGATTCGGTACGGGCTGCCGATTTGGCCTCGAGCCACTTCTGCACCTGCGGCAGCAGGGTGGCGAGGCCGATGAGGCCCGCCAACATCACGGTGGCACCCACCAGTCGGTACCCGTCGGTGATCACCACCACGACGGCGCCGCCGACGATGAGCCCGAGGCCGGAGGCGGCCAACGCGATGCGGCCGCTCTTCTTCGACGACACGGTGTTCGCCGCGGCGGCAGCCCGACTGGTGGTGGCATCGAGTGCACGTTCCGCCCACACGAACTCGGAGGCCAGGATGGCCAGGCCGAGGATGATGACGATGAGGCCGGGACCGGGCAGGGCCAGCATCGCGATGCCGGCGCCGAGCACGGCGAAGCCGAGCACCAGCACGACGAGGCGCTTGGTGTTGCGGCCGATCCAGCGCAGCCATTGGGCGGGGGTGTGCAGACGGGACATGAAGGACCTTTCGACGGAACAGTGGGTTCGGGTCGAAGGTCTCTCCCGGCCGCCGGAGCGGACCGTGGTGCCGAGCGGGAACCGGCCGGAGCCGATCCGTCGCCGTGATGACGACACCAACGTGGTGGGATACTCCCCTTCAGCGGTGCAGGGTACCCGGTGCGAGGGCACCTGTCACCGCGTCCTGCTCGGTGGCCGGTATCGCGCGGTGCGCGCGAGCGGTCGCGTACATTTGCCGCGTGGAGAACCCCGCATGACCGAGCCGCGCCGCCGCAAGGGTGGCACGAAGACGTCGGCGTTCGGCGTGGGCAAGCGTGAAGGACACGACTCCTCCGCGTTCTACGAGCGTTTCCACGCGCCGGTGGTGAGCGACGACGAGACGATCGCCCCGCCGTCGGTGGTGGATCGCATCATCGTGGGCGATGCCCGCGACATGCGCGACGTGGCCGACAACTCCGTGGCGCTGGTGGTGACCTCCCCGCCATACTTCGCCGGTAAGGCCTACGAAGAGGCGTTGGGCGAGGGGCACATCCCCGCCAACTACGTCGAGTACCTGCAGATGCTGGAGGACGTGTTCGCCGAGTGTGCGCGTGTGCTGCAGCCCGGTGGCCGCATCGCCGTGAACGTGGCCAACCTCGGTCGCCGCCCCTACCGCTCGCTGGCGGCCGACGTGACCACCATCCTGCAGGACGACCTGCGGTTGCTGCTGCGCGGCGAAGTGGTGTGGGTGAAGCAGCGCGGCGCGGCGGGCAACTGTGCGTGGGGCAGCTTCCAGCGTCCGGGCAATCCGGTGCTGCGCGACCTGACCGAGCGGGTGATCATCGCGTCGAAGGGCCGCTTCGACCGCGCACTCGACGCGAAGACGCGTGCGAAGCGCGGTCTGCCGTCGGTGAGCACGATGAGCCGCGACGAGTTCATGGAAGCCACCGTCGACGTCTGGGAGATCCCACCGGAGAGCGCGTCGCGCGTGGGACATCCTGCGCCGTTCCCGGTGGCGCTGCCCGAACGCCTCATCCACATGAACACCTACGAGGGCGAGCTGGTGCTCGACCCGTTCATGGGCTCGGGCACCACCGCGGTGGCTGCGAAACGCACCGGTCGCCACTTCATCGGGTACGACACCGATGCCGGGTACGCCGCTGCGGCGATGGCGCGCGTCGATGCGGTCGAGCCCGTGCCGCAGGTGCGAGTCGGCGCCACCGACCCGCGCGACTCGCCGCCGTTCGAGGGTGGCTGGGCGGCGAAGGATCTCGCCGACGCGTTGCTGGCCGACGCAGGGTTCACCGACATCGTCGACGATGCGAAGGTGGTCACCGGTGTGGTGCCCACGCTCGCGGCGAAGGATCGTCACGGCCGCCGCTGGTACTTCGAAGTGGTCGGCGGTCGCACCACCAACCGTCCCGGCGCACAACGCATCGAACTGCTGTGGCGGGCGATCGCGAAGGGGTCGGTGGTGCACGAGGCCGAGCCGAAGGCGCGCTTCGCCGTGCTCACTGTGGGCCTGCCGGCGTCGGCCGCCGGTGGCAAGGCGCTCGACGTGGTGACCGGACCCAAGAAGCCGGTTGCGGCCGTGGTGGACCTGATGTCGCCCGACGCCGTGGCGGCACTTGTCGCACTCGCGGGCTGACGCTGTCGCGCTACCGTGCCCGGCCATGGCCGACGCGTACGACCTCACCGACGAACCACGCCCGCAGCAGCTGGGCCAGACCTGGGCGGGCGACACCACGTTCGCCCGGCTGCCGCGCTTCCAGCCCGGCACCGCGGCCGACCTGGCCGTGCAGGGTGTGGCATACGACCTGGGAGTCACCAACCGTCCAGGTTCGCGGTTCGGGCCGCGTGCCATCCGCGAGCAGAGCAGCCTGTCGGGCGAGTTCGAGCATGCGCTGTGGCCGTGGCCGGCGGGCACGCTCGAGGGCAAGGTGTGTGTCGACGCGGGCGACGTGCCGTTCCCGCCTGGCACCACCGACCTGATGCTCTCGGCCACGCAGCGCCGCACGAGCGCACTCATCGCCAGCGGCCTCGGTGTGGTGTCGCTGGGCGGCGACCATCTGGTGAGCCTGCCGCTGTTGCGTGCGCACGCCGAGCACTACGGGCAGATGGCGCTGGGGCACTTCGATGCGCCCAGCGCCACGTGGGAGTACGGCGAGGACGATCCGCTGCACCACGGGATGATGTTCCTGAAGGCGGCGCGTGAGGGCTTGGTGGAGCCGGCGTCGTCGGTGCAGATCGGCATGCGTACGCCCAACGACACCAAGGGCTTCAACGTCTACGACATGAACAAGGTGGTCGACCTGAGCGTGGCGCAGATCGCCGACCTGATCCGCGAGCACACCAACGGCATGCCGATCTACCTCACCATCGACATCGACGCGCTCGACCCGGCGTTCGCGCCCGGCACCGGCACCCCGGTGATCGGCGGGCTCACGACGGCGCAGTTGCGCGGTGTGCTGTTCCGTCTGCACGGGCTCGACATCGTCGGCGCCGACCTGGTGGAGGTGGCGCCGCACTACGAAGGCCCGGCGCAGATCACCGCCCTCGCCGGTGCCACCATCGCCCACGACGAACTGCACCTGCTGGCCGGTTCCCCCCGCCGCAACTGACCGCCGCGCGTCGGTGCGCAGCCCGGCTTCTGGCGCTGCTCCGTCCCGGTTTCCGGGACGATCGGGCGCCAGATGCCGATCTGGGACGATCGGGCGCCAGAACCCCGGTCAGGAGACGGCGTGGGTGACGGCGTGGATGATCAGGCCGGCGAGGCCGCCGACGATGGTGCCGTTGATGCGGATGAACTGCAGGTCGCG
>SXKB01000105.1 GCA_005778215.1 Actinomycetota bacterium
CGAAGTAGCCGGTGATGCGGCCGTCGAAGAAGCCGATGGTGAGTGCGTCCTGGTCGGGGAAGTACTGGTAGACGAGCGCTCGGCTCACGCCGGCCTCGCGTGCGACGGCGGCCATGGTGATGGCGTCGAACCCGCCGCGGGCGAACAGGCGGCCGGCGGCGTCGAGCAGGTCCTTGCGGCGATCATCGGCGGGGAGGTAGCGGTGGTGTTGCGGCATGGGCGATCTTGACCGTATCGGAACCGGGTTGAAATGGACAGATATCGACACAGTGTATAGATTGTCCCTGTCACCGACGGTGCTGCTCGAGTCGAGGAACACCGCGGTGGGTGCGTGGACGGGAGACCACGCATCGCCGTCTGGCCGGCCGCAGGCACCGTCGCCCTTGGTGCCTGGGCCGGTCAATACGGTGTTTTCTGAGACTTGTATCAAGTTTCGTTCATTCATGCCCGTCTGACGTGTCCGAACGGTGGGCCGTGCGTAGTCTGTGCTCACTCAGTGAGGTCCGCTCGGCCTGAGCGCGGTGACGGGAGACGCTGCCTCGGCCGAGCGGGACCCCTGGGTGTGACGAGCGGCCCGCACAGAAATGTGTCAAGGAACTGTGTCGGTGTGCCGAAGACCTTGGTGCACTGCAGCGTGGCTGTTCCTCCCACTGCAGCACATCGACTCGACGCGTGCGACGGGAGCACGCGTCGGGTCGATGTTCGTCTCGCCGCATCGGCCATCATGGGCGGATGGCTGACCTTCGTTCGATCTGGCACTCCGGCGGCACGGCGGTGGGGGCGTGGATCTCGCTGCGCGACCCGTTCATCGCCGAGGCGGCGGCCCGCACCGGGTTCGACTACGTGTGCATCGACCTGCAGCACGGGCTGTGCAGCTATGCCGACATGGAGGCGATGGGCCAGGCCATCGAGCTCGGTGGCTCGGCGATGCTGGCCCGCATCCCGTGGCACGACCACTGGATGATCGGCCGGGTGCTCGACGCGGGTGCGGCCGGCGTGATCGTGCCGATGGTGAACACCGCCGAGGAAGCCGAGCGGGTGGCGCTCGCCTGCCGCTACGCCCCGGCGGGCAATCGCAGCATCGGGCCCACGGCGGTGGGGTTCCGGGTGGCGAACTACTCGGCGTCCGCCAACGACCGGGTGCTGTGCATCGTGATGATCGAGACGGCACAGGCCGTGGCGAACATCGACGAGATCCTGTCGGTGCCGGGCATCGACGGGGTGTACATCGGGCCGGCCGACCTGTCGCTGTCGCTCGGGTTGCCGCCCGCCTCCGATCACGCCGACGCCCGCTTCGTGGGCGCGCTCGAGACGGTGGTCGAGGCCTGCACCCGTCACGGTGTGGTGCCGGGCATCCACACCACCTCGGAGCTCGCGGCCACGCGTCGCGCACAGGGTTTCCGCATGTTCAGCACCGGCTACGACATCGGCCCGCTGCAAGCAGGGCTGGCGTCCGGGTTGGCGGCAGGACGCGCCGCGGGATGAGTCGCGTGCGCACCGTCGTGGTGGGGGCCGGGCCGATGGGTGCCTCGGCGGCGCGTCATCTCAGTCTCGATCCGGCGGCCGGTGAGGTGGTGGTGATCGGACCCGACGCGCCGAACGCACCTGGACCCGGTCCGTTCGGTGCCTGGCACGACGAGGCGCGCCTCACGCGCATCGTGGCCAACGATCTGGTGTGGTCCACCCTCGCCCGCGAGTCGATGGCTCGCTATCCCGACATCGAGGCGGCGGGCGGCATCCCGTTCCACCGTCGCACCGGGGTGCTGTACGTGCACGAGCACCCGGGCACGTTCGAGCCGCAGTGGGCGGTGGCGCAGCACCACGGGGTCGACTGCAGCCTGGAGGGCCCCGAGGCGTATCCGTATCTGCGCATGCCGGCCGGGGTGCAGGTCATCCACGAGCGCGGCGACGCCGGTGTGGTGAACCCGAAGGCGTTGGTGGCGAACCAGTTGGCCGGTGCGGTGGCGAACGGGGCCACGCTGGTGCGCGACACGGTCACCGGCATCGACGTGTCGTCGTCGGGCGTGACGGTGCGCCTGGCCGCTGGCGACGAGGTGACGGCCGACCGGGTGCTGGTGGCGGCGGGGGCGTACGTGAACACGGTGCTGCCGCGGCCGTTGCCGGTGGTGGCCACGGGCATCACGGCGCTGTTCTTCGAGGTGGAACCCGACGACGGGTTGGCCGACATGCCGGGCATGTTGTGGTGCGGGCCGGGTGCGCCGTTCATCTACACCGTGCCGCCCACTCGCTATCCCGACGGCAAGGTGTGGTGCAAGGTGGGCGGCTATCGGGAGAGCCCGCCGCTGGAGTCGGCCGACGAGATCGACGAGTGGCACCGCACCGACGGCGGCCGGATGGAGGCCGAACAGTTGCGGGCGTGGGTGGCCGAGCACGTACCGGTGCTGACGGGACGCGATCGTCACGCCGTCGGGTGCGTGATCACCGACGTGGCCAGTGGTGTGCCGCTCATCGCGAACGTGGTGCCCGACCGTGTGTACGTGGCGTCGGGATGTGCCGGCGCGGCGGCGAAGAGCTGCGACGAGATCGGTCGCCTCGCGGCGGTGCTGACGGCGCGTGACGAGTGGGATTCGCCACTCGATCCGGCCCCGTTCCGGGCCGCCGTTCGTCAAGAAACCTAGACAATCGACTCAAGTTGCGGTGTCAACGACCGAAACCTCCTTCACGGGAACGGAAGGGGGTGTCGGATGACGAGCAGCGAATCGAGCACACCGTGGCGAGTACGCGCCGCATCTGCCCTCGTGATTGCCGCTGCAGGCGTCCTGGGAGTGGGAGCCCTGGCCGCCTGCAGCGCGCTCCGTACCGAGGTGATCGCCGAGATGGAGGATGCCGACGACGTGGTCGCGGCGGCCGGCTGGACCCGTGCGGTGACCACCGAGCACTACCTGGTGGTGGTGAACGTGTTGCCCGGCGAGGCGATGTTCACCCACGCCGAGCACGAGGAGCAGCACCCCACCGAGGGTGAGTTGATCCTGTCGGGTCCGGGCGAGGCGCTCGGTCCCGAGTCGCGTCACGTGGAGGCACACATCTACGACAGGGTCACCGGCCTGGCCGTGTCGGACGTGGTGCCGACGATCGAGTTGCTCAACCGCACCACGGGCGAGCGCATCGAGGTGGCACCGACGTTGATGCAGGACGTGAACATCGGGCCGCTCGACGTGCACTTCGGCAACAACGTGCCGGTGCGGTCGAACAGCGATCTCGAGATCACGGTCACCGTGGCGGGTGAGGAGGTGACGGTCGATGGTCACCTCGACTGAGTCGCGCACGTTCCGTCAACGCGTCACCGACGTGCCGGTGGGTCGCAAGCTGTTCACCGGATTCGCCGCGCTCACGGTGGTGCTGATGCTGGTGGTGATGTGCCTGTTCCTCACCGTGGCGCGCCTGGGTGAGGCCAACTCGGCCATCGTCGACGTGGCCGCAAAGCGCAGTGAGACGGCCGACCATCTGCGCTTCAACGCTGCCGACCTGCGTGCGGCGCAGCAGGCGTACGTGCTGGGCGAGACCGCCGGCCGTGCCGAGTTCGATCAGGCGGCGACGCGGTTCGAGGCCACGCTCGACGAGATGCGCACGCTCACCGACGACCCGGTGGAGGACACGTTGGTGCGCAAGATCGCCACCGGCTATCAGACGTTCCTCGCCACCGATCAGATGATCTGGGACGCGTTGCAGCGCGACGAGTTCGAGTTGGCGCGCAACCTCACGCTGGGGGCCGAGAGCCTGGCGTTCGGGTTCATGGCGGAAGACGCCGAGAAGCTGGCCGAGCGGTCCGACGAGGATCGCATCGCGGCCGAGGAGGCGTTCGATGCCACGTCGGCCCGTGCACGCGACTTCGGTGTGGCGTTGGCGGCGTTGGCGTTGGGTGTGATGATCCTGGCGAGTTGGCTGATCACGCGGCTGATCCGCAATCCGTTGCACCGGGTGCAGCACGCGGCCGAGCGTGCCGCGGCCGGTGACCTGTCGGCGGAGGCCGATGTGGACAGCGACGACGAGACCGGTCGGTTGGCCACGGCGTTCAACACGATGCTGGGCAGCCTGCGTCAGCGTGAGGAGTTGCTGCTGGCCGATCATCGCCGTCAGGAACTGCAGACTCGTGTGTATCGCGCGTTGGAGATGAGCGACGACGAGCCGTCGGCGCTCGACGTGGTGGGTCGCACGCTGGGCGAGCTGGCTCCCGATCGTCCGGCCGAGTTGC
>SXKB01000106.1 GCA_005778215.1 Actinomycetota bacterium
GAACTGCTCGACCGCGTTCATCACCGCGGCGGGGTCGAACATCGGCTGCACCACCGTGTGGGCGCCGGCCGCCGGGCCTCCGAGCACGCTGAACATCGACGCGGCGTGGAACATCGGCGTCTGCACGTAGCTCACCGAGTCGCGGTTGAACGGCAGCCGCATCAGCACGTGGTACGCGTTCAGCATCTCGGCGCGCTGGTCGAGCAACACACCCTTCGGCAGACCCGTGGTGCCGCCGGTGTACATCAACACCACCGGGTCGGTCTCCTCGCCCTCGTCGGGGATGACGTGCGGCGAAGCGGCGAGCAGATCGTCGTAGTGCACCGTGTGGGGCACATCGCCCGGGCCCACCAGCACCACGTGCTCGAGACCGGCTTCCTCCTTCACCTTGTCGATGAGGCCGGCGAAGAACCCGTCGACGAAGCACACCTTGGTGCCCGAGTCGCGCAACACGTACGCCAATTCCTTCGGAGCGAACCGCAGGTTGAGCGGGTTGACGACGCCGCCACCGAGGAACGCGGCGTGGTACATCTCGAGGTACTCGGGCGAGTTCAGCGTCATGATCGCGAAGCGGTCACCGCGCCCGACGCCCAAGGACTGCAGGCCACCGATGAGGCGGCCCACACGATCGAGGTGTTGGGCATAGGTGGTGCTGAACCCGGTGGAGGCGTTCGTCGCGAAGGGCCGATCGGCGTGCTTCTTCACGGCGGGCAACAACAGGCGGTGGTAGACGAGTTCCTTCATGGTCCGTCACAGTAGGTGAGGAAAAGTCCGCGGGACAGCGGGAACCAAATCGGATCGTCGTACGACCTGAACCCACATGTCCGCAGTCACGTATTCCGACGGCAACAGCAACGAACGTCCCGTGGTCACCTCCGCCGACGTCGCCGAGAAGGCGAGCCGGCGCTGGAGGGCCATCTGGCGAGTGCACTTCTACTCGGGGATGATCGCGATGCCGTTCATCCTGCTCATGGCCGTCACCGGCCTGGTCATCCTGTACACCCAACCCATCCAGGATCTCACCGAGGGCGACCTGCGCACCGTCACCGACACGGGCGACTGGATCTCGTTCGACACGATGGAGCAGGCGGTGGAGACCGCGTACCCCGACTCGACGGTGGTCTCGCTCACCATGCCGACCGACGCAGAGCACTCGGCGATCTTCGGCCTCGACAGCGGCCTCAACGCCTACGTCGACCCGTACTCGGGTGACGTGCTGGGCACCTCCGACCCCGGCGGCGGCGTCGTCGGCCTCGCGAATCGCCTGCACGGCACGCTCAACAACGACACGGTCACCGTGCCGTTGCCCAGCGTCGGGTTCGTGTGGGACGACGGTCCGGTGATGCGCGACTACGTGCTCGGCGACCTGGTCCTCGAGATCCTCGGCGTCTGGGTGATCGTGCTCGCCGCCAGCGGCATCTCCCTGTGGTGGCCGCGGAAGTCGCGCAACGCCGGCACCCAGAAGAACGGTCGCACGTTGTTCGGCCTCCGGCTCGGCAAGCAGGGCCGCGCCAAGTGGCGCGACATGCACGCCGTCGGCGGTCTGGTGATGAGTGTCGCTCTGCTCGTCACGCTGGTGAGCGGCATGGCCTGGAGCACCTACTGGGGTCCCAACTTCAGCGCCCTGGCCAACGAGATCAGCCCGAACGTGTGGGTGGACGCGCCCGCGAGCAGTCTCGGCACCCGTGGCGATCTCGACGTGCTCGGCAACAAGATCGCGTGGAACACGGGCGACATCCCCATCCCCGCGAGCTACGCGACCGAGCCGAGCGGCGAGCTGCCGGCACCGGTGAGCCTCGACACCGTGGTGTCCCTCGGCGAGTCGGCCGGCATGAAGCCCGGTTACTCCATCTCCTTCCCCGACAACAGCGTGGTCGACGAGGCCGGCAACCCCATCTACGGCAGCTTCACGTTGAGCAACTCGTGGCCGCGGAAGACCGGCGAAGCACGCAACGTGTTCCTCGACCAGTTCAGCGGCGAGACGCTCGACGAGATGACGGCGTACGGCTACGGCTCGGTCAGCTACGCGGTCGACACGACCGTGAGCTGGCACATGGGCACCCAGTGGGGCATCGTGACCCGCATCTTCATGACGCTGATGTGCGTGCTCGCGATCTGGGCGGTCGTGAGCGGCTTCGTGATGTTCTGGAAGCGCCGCCGCCCCGGCAGCGCCGGACTCCCCCGCCGTCCGCGTGAGGTGAAGTTCGGCTGGGGCCTGTGGGCCATCATCGGGGTGATCGCTATCGTCTACCCCGTATGGGGAGTCACCGCCGCCGTCGTCCTGCTGATCGATCGCTTCGTCATCCGTCAGGTGCCGACGCTGCGCCGGGCGTTCGGCCAGCGATGAGGCTCGCCGCCGCGGCGGCCGCTGCCGTCCTCCTGCTCGCTGCGTGTGGCAGCGACGACTCGTCCACCGTGAGCGAGCTCACCGTGGAGCGCGCGTGGGCGCGCACCACACCTGCGGGTGCCACCACCGGTGTGGTGTACTTCGAGATCACCAGCCCCGACGACGACACCATCGTCAGCGCGTCGGTGCCCGCCGACATCGCCGCCGGGGCCGAACTGCACGAGACCATGGCGGCCGGCGACGGCGGCCACTCCCACGGCGGCGACACCACCGACACCGCCGGCACCACCGCCCCGTCCGGCGAGATGGTGATGGAGCCGCTCGACGAGGTCGAACTGTCGGCCAACTCCACCGTCGTGTTCGAACCAGGCGGCCTGCACGTGATGCTCATCGACCTTGCCGACGCGCTCACGCTCGACGAGGAGTTCACGCTCACGCTCACCCTCGGCAGCGGCGACCAGATCGACGTCGACGTCGTGGTGGCCGACAACGTGCCCGACTGACCTCCTCGGCGCGGGTCAGGCGCTCAGCGCCGCCTGCACACCGCGCAGCCCGGCCACGAACACGTCGCGCTCCGGCTCGTCGAGCGCCGCATACGCGCTGCGCACCATGCGATCGGTGAGGGTCTCGGCCTCCGCCATCGCGGCACGCACCGCATCGTCGACGACCGGCGCGTCGTCGGGTCCCCACCCGAACTGTGCGGCGTCGTCGGGACGGGTGACGAAGTGCGCCTGCTTGCTGGTGAGGCCCACGGCGCGCACCGCGGCGAGGTGGGCACTGCCGCGGTACTCGCGCAACACCGTGACGATCTGCATCGCCCGGCCCGGCAGATCGGTGGCGGCAGGTTCGGCGTTGGTGGCCGCGAAGAGGGTGAACGCATCGACGTCGGTAGCCGCGACCACCTTCTCACCCGCGGCCACGAACTCGGCCAGGCCGTTCACGTCGGCCAGTTTCGCCTGGCCGTGCGCGATGCAGCACTCCATGAACGCGCTGCCGGCCACACGCGGCGACACGATGGCCCGCCCGGCGTTCCACAACCCGGCCACGAGTGACGGATTGAAGTAGCCGAACGCCGACGACACCACGGCCGGTTCCACGTCGCCCAGCACACCACCGCGACCCATCGCGTAGAACTGCACCGGGTCGAGCCCGAGCTCGTTGCCACGGGCCATCGTGGCGGGCGCGAAGTAGAAGGCCCACCCCGTGTCCTTGATGATCGGACAGGCGGTGGCGATGAGCTCGTCGAGGGTCATCCGCGCAACGTACATGGTTCAATGTGCGCACCATGAGTTCGACACTCCCCTCCCGTGCCCGCGTTGTCGTCATCGGCGGCGGCGTCATCGGCACGTCCATCGCGTATCACCTCGGCCACATGGGCTGGACCGACACCGTGCTGGTCGAGCGCGACCAGCTCACGTCGGGCACCACGTGGCATGCGGCGGGGTTGATGGTCACGTTCGGCAGCACCTCGGAGACCTCCACCGAGCTGCGCAAGTACACCCGCGACCTGTACACCCGACTGGAGGCAGAGACCGGTCTGGCCACCGGGTTCAAGCCGGTCGGGTTCATCGAGCTCGCCGCCGACCAGGGTCGCCTCGAGGAATACCGCCGGGTCAGCACGTTCAACCGTCACGTCGGTGTCGACGTGCACGAGTTGTCGCCCCGCGAGGTGGCCGGCATGTTCCCGCTCGCCCGCACCGACGACCTGCTCGCCGGGTTCTACGTGGAGGGCGACGGTCGTGTGAACCCGGTCGACGTCACGATGAGCATGGCCAAGGGCGCGCGCCAGCAGGGCGTCACCATCGCGCAGGGCGTCACCGTCACCGACGTCGTGGTGAAGGACGGCGCGGTGAAGGCGGTCGTCACCGACCACGGCACCATCGAGTGCGAGTACGTGGTGAATGCGGCCGGCATGTGGGCCCGCCAGCTCGGCGCGATGTCGGGCGTCAGCATCCCGCTGCAGGCGGCCGAGCACTACTACCTCATCACCGAGGAGATGGAGGGGCTCGACCCGTCGTGGCCCGTCATCGAGGACCCGGGCAACTTCGGCTACTACCGCGAAGAGGTCGGCGGTCTGATGATCGGCCTGTTCGAGTCGAAGTGCGCGCCGTGGAAGGTGGAGGGCATCCCGAACGACTCGTCGTTCACCAGCATCCAGCCCGACTGGGACCGCATGGGTCCGTACGTGGAAGCCGCGATGAGCCGCGTGCCGAAAAGTCTCGACACCGGCATCCGCACGTTCTTCTGCGGCCCCGAGAGCTTCACCCCCGACCTGCGCCCCATCGTGGGCGAGGCACCAGAGGTGCGCAACTACTTCATCGCCGCCGGCCTCAACTCCATCGGCATCCTCACCGGTGGCGGCCTGGGTCGCATGGTGGCGCACTGGATCGTGAACGGTCACCCCGACATGGACGTGACGGGCATGGACCCCGCCCGCCTGCAGGCGTACCAGGCGAACCCCGAGTACCGACGCACGCGCACCGTGGAGTCGCTGGGCATGGTGTACCAGTGCCACTACCCGAACAAGAGCATGACCACGGCCCGCGACGCGAAGCGCTCGCCGATTCATGCACAACTCGCACATCAGGGTGCGTACTTCAAGGACGTCAGCGGTTGGGAGGGCGCCGACTGGTTCGGCGGCCCGGGCACCACCCCCGACGCGGGACCGCTCACGTGGGGTCGCCCGGCGTTCTGGCAGCAGTGGGCCGACGAGCACCGCGCCTGCCGTGACGGCGTGATCCTCATGGACATGAGCTTCATGTCGAAGTTCTCGGTGCAGGGCCGCGACGCCGGCCAAGTGCTCGCGCACGTGTCGGCGAATGCGGTCGACGGCGATGCCGGCACCATCACCTACACGCAGTGGCTCGACGAGCTGGGCAAGATCCAGGCCGACCTCACCGTCACGAAGCTCGCCGACGACCAGTTCTTCGTGGTGGCCACCGACACCGCGCATCGTCATGTGCAGACGCACCTGCAGCGCCACATCGGCGACGCGCACGCGTTCGTCACCGACGTCACCGGCGCGTACGCACAGCTCAACGTGCAGGGCCCGCGCTCGCGCGAACTGTTGCAGTCGATCACCACCGCCGACCTGTCGAACGAGGCGTTCCCGTTCCGCACGGCGCGCACCATCGACATCGGGTTCGCCCGCGTGTTGTGCGTGCGCATCACCTATCTGGGCGAGCTCGGCTACGAGCTGTACGTGCCGACCGAGCAGGCGGTGCACGTGTACGAACGCATCGTTGGGGCCGGGCCGTCGTTCGGGTTGGTGCACGCCGGCCTGAAGGCGTTGGCCAGCTTGCGCATGGAGAAGGGCTACCGCGACTACGGCCACGACATCGACAACACCGACGACCCGCTGATGGCCGGCTTCAACTTCGCCATCGACTGGGACCACGACTTCGTCGGCCGCGACGCGCTCCAACCGCTGCGCGGCGTCACGCCCGCGGCGCGCCTCGTGTCGGTGCTGTGCCTCGACCCCGAGCCGCTGATGTACCACGCCGAGGTGCTGCGCCGCGACGGTGCGGAGGTGGGCTACGTGCGTGCTGCGTCGTACGGCCACACGCTCGGTGGCGCCGTCGGCCTGGCCATGGTGAGAGGTGACGTGAGCACCGGCGACTGGACCGTCGAGATCAACGGCGCCCAGTACCCGGCCAAGGTGAGCCTGCGCCCCCTCTACGACCCGAAGAACGAACGCATCAAGGCCTGACGGTTCTCCACC
>SXKB01000107.1 GCA_005778215.1 Actinomycetota bacterium
ATCCACGAGTTGTTGCTGCGCAGGTGACGACGACCCACCAGCACCAACGGCTGCGCCTCGAGCGCCGCTACGGCCGCGGCCAGCCGCGCCACATCGGCCATCAGCACCGGATGGGCGAGTTCGATCGTGCCCGACGGGGTGCGCAGCACCTCGGGCAGGCGTGGCTGCAACGCGCCGAAGTCCACACCGTGCGGGTTCTCGCGGAGCAGTTCGATGCTGGCTCCACCGGGGCGAGCGCCGAACGCCGCACCGAAGGGACCGGTCTGGAGCATGAAGTCGAGCGTGCGCGCCGGCCCGGGCGTCGCGCCAAGTGCGGCCAGGATCTCCTCGGGGTCGCGACCATGGATGGGTGAGCCGGGGTCCTGCACGCTGTGCTGCACCATGCCGGCCAGCGCGAGGTCGTCGGACGATGCCGGGTCGGCCTCGGGTCCGAGGCCGGCGGCGATGAGCCCGAGCTTGGCGAGGATCTCCCACTCGTCGGGCGCCTCGTCGTCGAGCGGCAGCACCGCCGGGCTGTAGTTGGCCACGTTGCGCACGGCGAACTGCAGCAGGGCGACGTCGTAGTGCTCCTTCTGCAGCTGCGAGGGCGACGGCAGGATGACGTCGGCGTGGCGCGTGGTCTCGTTGAGATAGATGTCGACGCTGACCATGAAGTCGAGCTGCGCGAGCGCCGCGTCGAGCTGCACGCTGTTGGGGGTGCTGAGCACCGGGTTGCCCGCCACGGTGATCATCGCCCGGATGCCGTCGTCACCGGCGTCGGTGATCTCCTCGGCCATCGCGGCCGCCGGGTACTCCCCCATCACCTCCGGCAACTGGCGCACCTTGGTCGCGCCACGACCGGTGGTGAAGCCCTTGCCGACGCCCGAACGACCACGCGTGTTGGGCGCGCCGGCGACCGGCGTGGCGAACATCGCCCCACCGCGTCGATCGAGGTTGCCGCTGCAGATGTTCACCACGTCGATGAGCCACGAGGTGGTGGTGCCGAACTCCGTCGTCGTGGTGCCGATGCGCCCGTACACGCTGCCGCTCGGGGCTGCGCACAGCTCGCGCGCGAGGCGACGGATCTCGGCCGGCTCCAGCCCCGTGGCCTGCGCCACCGACTCGGGCGTGAACACCGCGAGCGCCGCGATCACCTCGTCGAGACCCTGCAGGTGCGCCGCCACGTGCTCGCCCGGCTGCACCAGCCCGTCCTCGGCCATGGTGGTGACCATCGCAGCCAGCAGCAAGGCATCGGTGCCGGGCCGGATGGGCAGCCATCGATCGGCCTGCTCGGCCGTGCGACTACGACGCGGGTCGACCACCACCAACGTGCCGCCGCGGGCCTGCATCGCCTCGATGCGGCCCGGGAAGTCGGGCGCCGTGCACAGACTGCCGTTCGAGGCATAGGGGTTGGCGCCCATCACCACCAGGAAGTCGGTGTGGTCGAGGTCGGGCACCGGCACCGTGACCGGGGTGCCGAACACGTACCCGGCCGCCACCTGCCGGGGCATCTGGTCGACCGTCGAGGCGCTGAACCGTCGCCGGGTACCCAGTGCAGTGAGCAGATGGCGGTTGTAGAGCATGGCCGACAGGCTGTGCGCGCCCGGGTTGCCGAGATACACGCCCACGCTCTCCCGGCCGTGGTCGCGGATGATCGTCGGCAACCGTTCGGCGATGACGTGCCACGCCTCGTCCCAGCTCACCTCGACGTGCACACCGTCGCGCTTCACCATCGGCCGCCGCACGCGATCGGGGTCGTCGTGCAGTTGCTTCAGGGTGCTGCCCTTCGGGCACAGGAAGCCCTTGCTGAACACGTCGTCGCGGTCGCCGCGAATGCGCGTCACCGCGCCGTCCACCACGGTGATCTCGAGGCCGCACCCGGCTTCGCAGAGCGGGCACGTGCGGTAGGCGGTGCGCGATGTGTCGAGAAGGCTGTCGTGTTCGGTCCCCATGAGTGGCATTCTCTCATCAATGCGCCGACTGTTCCCCCACGCTGCGACCGCCGACGACGAGGGGCTCACGCTGCGCGAGTACTACGACGTGCCCCGTCCACGCCCCGTCGACCGCCCCTGGGTGGCGCTGTGCATGGTGACCGGGCTCGACGGCTCCACCGTGATGGGCGGCACGTCACGCGCGCTGTCGAACCCGGTCGACCAGGAGTTGCTGCTCACGCTGCGCACCCTGGTCGACGTGGTGCTGGTGGGCGCCGAGACGGCACGCAAGGAGGGGTACGGCCCACCGCGCACCCCGAACCTGCGGGTGGCCGTGGTCTCGCGCACCGGCAACTTCGACTTCAGCCAGCCCATCTGGCAGAGCGACCGCTCGTTGCTGGTGTTGCCCGAGGACGCCCCCGAGGTGCCGGTGCCCAGCATCCGTGCGGGGCGAGGTGGCGTCGACCTGGCCGCTGCATTGGCGCAACTCGACGCCGACGTGGTGCAGGCCGAGGGCGGCGCGTCACTGAACGGTCTGCTCGCCGCGGCCGACCTGATCGACGAGTTGAACCTCACCATCTCGCCGCAACTCACTGGCGGCGACGGCCCCCGGCTCACGCTCGGAGCGCCACCCCTGTCGAGCCGGATGACCCTGGCCCACGTGCTCGAGGACGACGGCTTCCTGTTCACCCGCTACGTGCGCGCCCGTTGACACCCGACGGCGCGGTCACACCATCTGTGCGATGGCGAGCACCGCGTTGGCGTGCACGTCCACCTGGTCGGCCGGCAGGGTGGGCCCGAGTTCCACGATGAACGACATCGCGTCGGGCAGTGAACGCCGCGTCCAGGTGGCGGCCACACCGGTGTACACCGAGCCGACCCCGCTGACCGTCTCGTACGGCAGACCGGTGAGCTCGGCGTAGCGCTGCCGGAGCGGGCCGTCACGACCGCTCGACGGCGACACCCGGTTCAGGTCCTGGTGATACCACAGCGTCAGTGCGGGCTGGATGCGCTCGGTGAACGCGATGTAGGCCTGTGTCTCGGGCTCGCTGGCCGGTCCGGTGCCGCTCCACTGCCAGTCGCCGGGCTGCGCGATGGGCGTCCAGTCGTGCGGGAAGTTGCGGTTCAGGTCGACCCCGTTGGCATTGCCGCGCACGTCGTTCACGTACCCGTCGGGATTCAGCAACGGCAGCAGCCACAGGTCGTACCCGGCCGGCACGGGGAGTTCACCGAGCCGGTCGAGGATGGGCAGCCCGGCGTTCTCGTTGCCGTGGATGACACCCACCACCAGGATCACGGTGCCGCCGGGCGTGCCCCGATGCCATGCCGTGATGTCGCGGCCTCCGGCGGAGGTGCCGATGACCTCCTCGCCGAGGAAGTCGGCGGGGCGGACCGGCACCGTGGTGGGCGCGAGCGTCGTGGGGGCGACGGTGGTGCTCGTCGACGTCGAGGCGGGCGCGAGCGTGGTGGTGGTGGTGCTCGTCGACGTCGTCGAGGGGATGGTGCCGATCGTGTCGGCCGACGCCGTCCCCACGGTGGTCTCGGCCACTCCCCCGGCGTCGCTGGTGCTGCACGCGGCGAGGAACGCCATCGCCAGCAGGCCGACGGCGAACGGCCGACGGCTCACGACTGCTGGAGCTTCTTCAGCAACACCAGCTCGCGCTGGAAGTCGGCTGCCGCGTCGAAGCTCTTGTACACGCTGGCGAACCGCAGGTAGGCCACTTCGTCGAGCGAACGCAGGCGATCGAGCACCTCGACGCCCACCTCCGACGACGGGATCTCCGGACCGCGCAGTCGCGCGTACTCCTCGATGCCCTCGCCGAGCTGCTCGATCTGTTCGGCGGTGACCGGGCGGCCCTTGCAGGCGGCACTCACCCCGGCAATGATCTTCGCCCGATCGAACGGCTCGCGCTGGCCGTGGGTCTTCACCACCATCAACGGCACTTCCTCGAACCGCTCGTAGGTGGTGAACCGCTGTGCACACGCCACACAGGAGCGCCGACGGCGGATGACCGTGCCGTCTTCGGCCTCGCGCGAATCGATCACCTTGGTGTCGTCGGCTTGGCACTTCGGGCAACGCATCGCTGTCGAGGCTACTGCCTCGATCGCGCCGTGACCCGGCGGGTCAGGGCAGCAGCAGCGCCTGGCCGACCTGGATGGTGGCACCGCCGTTGCGGCCCACGAGCATGTCGACATAGGCCGTGAGCGAGATGTCGCCGTGGTGCGCCTCGGCGATGGACCACAGCGAGTCGCCGGGCTGCACCACGTAGGTGACGGCCGGGCGAACCGCAGCGGCGGAGGCAGGTGCGCCGCCACGGTTCGCCAGGACGCTGCCGGCACCGAACCACACCGCGACCACGACGGCCACGAGCACCAGACCGACCAGGAGGCGGCGGCGCACGTAGACCTGTGCCGTGGGGCGAGGCTCGGCGAGGCGATGCGGGACCACGACGGTGTACCGCTGGGGACGAGTGCTGAGTGAAGCGGCGGTGACGGACATGTCGTGGATCCTTCAGGAAGGGTGTGACAGGGTTTCGGGGGCGATGGGCGGCGACCGGATCACCGGCTCGATCGAACAGGTGTTGCCGAACGCCTGTTCGTAGTGTGTCAGAACACTCGTTCGACTGTCAACCTCCGACCGAACATTTGTTGCACGAACGGGTGTTTGACCTCCACGGCGAACGCGTGTACGCTGCGCCCATGGCTGTACGACCCGAGAAGCTCACCGACCGCCAGCGCGGCATCCTCGAAGTGATCGAGAAGAGCATGCGCGATCGCGGGTATCCGCCCAGCGTGCGAGAGATCGGCGAGGCCGTGGGCCTCACCTCCCCGTCCACCGTGCACAGCCACCTGGCGTCGCTGCAGCGCATGGGCTTCCTGCACCGCGACCCCACCAAGCCGCGTGCCATCGAGGTGAAGTGGGACCCGTCGTCCGACGCCGCGATCGAGCGCCGCCCGGTGCGCCACGTGCCCCTGGTGGGCGACGTCGCCGCCGGCACCGACGTGCTGGCCGAGGAGAACGTGGAGGAGCTGTTCCCGCTGCCGGAGGACTTCACGGGCACCGGTGGCGACCTGTTCATGCTGCGCGTCCGTGGCGACTCGATGATCGAGGTCGGCATCATGGACGGCGACTTCGTGGTCGCCCGCAGCCAGACCACGGCCGAGAACGGCGACATCGTCATCGCCGGTATTCCGGGCGAGGAGGCCACGGTGAAGACCTACCAGCGCAAGGGTCACACCATCACCCTGTTGCCGGCCAACCCGCGGCTCGAGCCGATGGTGTTCACCAGCGACGAGGTCGAGGTGTTCGGTCGTGTCGTCACGGTGATGCGCCGCCTCTGAGGCGGCTCGTCGCCCGTCAGCCGGGCGGCGGTGGTGGGGGTGGCAACGGCGACCCTGGCGGCAACGAACTCGTCGGCGGCCACGTGGTGGCCGGCGGCGGTGGCACCCATGTCGGCATCCCCCCGGCCGACGCGGGTGACGGCGGCTCCGTCGGCGGCGCACCCGCCGTGCGCAGGCCCACCAGCAGCAGCACGACACCGAGCGCCGCGAACAGCACGGCCAACGCCGCGCCGAAGGCCTGCACCAGCAGCACGTCGGCATCGGGGTCGCGTCCCACGGCAATGGCGAAGTCGGTGTCGTCGCTCGCCACCGTGAGGCGATACGTACCCGGTTCGTCGATGGTCACCTGCGCCACGGAGGTGCCGGCGAAGTCGGTGGTGTCGTAGGCCGTGCCGTCGTGGTCGTCGAGGGCCATCTGTCCCCCGTCGTCGCGCACGAGGGTGAGCTCCACACGCGGCGGATCGTCGTCACCACGGTCGTACGTGATGCCGTTGCCGGCGCAGTCACCACCGAGGTCGTCGGTGCGGCCGCGGGTCTCCACGAAGAACGTGAACACCGCCGCGGTGTCGAAGTCGAGGGTCGTGGTGCAACCGACGGGCGCCCGGGCGAATCCCTCCACCGTGGCGTTGCGAGTGACACCGGTGAGCACCAGGCTCAATCCGCCGACCGCCAACGCACCCACCACGGCACCGGCGCCGGCCCACACGAGGCCCTTGCGCGCCATCAGGCAACGCCCAGTCGCCGGGCGATGAGTTCGATCCGGTCGTCGGGCTGCACCACTGCGGCGCGCACGTTCTGCGCGCCCCCGGCACCGTAGAAGTCACCCGGGCTCACCAACGCACCGCCCTGGCGGGCGAGGCGCTCCGCGAACGCCCAGCCGTCCTGCGCGTCGAACCACAGGTAGAAACTGCCCGCCGGCATCGGGATGTCGATGCCCGACCACTGCGACAGCACGGCGGCGAGTCGCTCGAGCCGCGAGAGGTAGCGGTCGCGCTGCTGCTGCACGTGCACGTCGTCGCCCAGGGCCACCGCGCCGGCGGCCTGCGCCGGACCCGGCACCAGCATGCCGACGTGCTTGCGCACCTCCTTCAGGTACGACACCAACTCCTCGTCACCTGCGTAGAAGCCGACGCGCAGGCCAGCCAGGTTCGACCGCTTCGACAGCGAATGCACCGCCACCACGCCCTGCATGCCCTGCTCGAGGATGGTGCGCGGCGGACCGTCCCAGGTGAACTCCACGTAGCACTCGTCGCTGAACACCGGCACGTCGTGGGCGCGGCCCCAGGCCGCGGCGGCAGCGAGGTCGCTGAGCGCACCGGTGGGGTTCGACGGACTGTTCACCCACAACATCAGCGCTCGCGCCGCGTCGGCCGGATCGATGGCCCCGAGGTCGATCGAGCCGTCGGGATGCGCCGGCACCGCCACCGGGCGGCAGCCTGCCAGCACGGCACCCATCTCGTAGGTGGGGTAGGCCACCGCCGGGTACAGCACCGTGTCGCGCGATGGCGTGCGCAGCTTGAGGTACTGCGGCGTGGTGGCGACGAACTCCTTGGTGCCCACGCACGCAGCGATCTGGGCGAGCGACGCCTCCACACCGAACCGGCGCTGCAGCCATCCCTGGATGGCGCGGCGCAGCGACTCGGTGCCGATGGACGGCGGATAGCCGCGCTCGCTGTTGCTGTTCGACAGTGCGGCCACCACCTCGGCGGGCGGCGGATCGCAGGGTGTGCCGATGGACAGGTCGACCAGCCCACCTGGCATGGCCGCACCGAACGGCGCGAACTTGTCGAGTCGGTCGTACGGGTACGGCGGGGGGACGAAGCCGGCGGGATCGTTCATGCGCACACCATCCTGCCCGATCGGGCGAGGTCAGGAAGAAGGCACCACGAACTCGGCCAGTCGACCGGCCGATGCCTCCGACAGCCTGGCACGCACGCGAATGCCGGCATCCTCGTGGAACGTGCTCACCACTTCGCCCTCACGGTGGATGCTGGCGAGCACGTCGCCGCGCTCGTACGGGATGAGCAGTTCCACCACCTTGGCGATGGATCGCAGGCGGTCGCCGAGCACCTGCAGGAACTCGTCGATGCCCTCCCCCGTCACCGCGCTGAGCGCCACCGAACCCTGGTGGCGGGCCACGAGGTCCTCGGCGACGTCGGGTGCCACGTCGGCCTTGTTGAACACCAGCAACTCGGGCACCGTGAGCGCCTGGATCTCGGCCAGCACCTCACGCACTGCGACGATCTGGCCCTCGGGGTCGGGGGCTGCGCAGTCGACCACGTGCACCAGGAAGTCGGCCGAGCTGGCCACCTCGAGCGTGCTCTTGAACGACTCGACCAGTCCGTGTGGCAGGCGGCGCACGAAGCCGACCGTGTCGGTGAGCAGCACCGGCTCACCACCGGGCAGCGACAGACGGCGGGTGGTGGGGTCGAGCGTGGCGAACAGGCGGTCCTCCACCAGCACACCGGCTTGCGTGAGCCGGTTGAGCAGCGTGCTCTTCCCGGCGTTCGTGTAGCCGACGATGGTGACGGCGGCCAGGCCGCTGCGGCTGCGCCCCTTGCCCTGCAGATGCCGGTTGGCGTGCAGGTCCTTCAGTTCCTTCTCGAGCCGGCTGATGCGGTTCTTGATGCGGCGGCGGTCGACCTCGAGCTTGGTCTCACCGCTACCGAACCGGCCACCGATGCTGCCGCGCTGCTGCGACATGCGCGCCGTCGCGCCGCGCCGCAGGCGGGGCAGGCGGTAGCGCAGCAACGCCAACTCCACCTGGGCCTTGCCCTCGAGGGTGTGGGCGTTCTGGGCGAAGATGTCGAGGATGACCGCGGTGCGGTCGAGCGCGGTGCGGCCGAGCAACTTCTCGAGGTTGTACTGCTGCGCCGGGGCGAGCTCGTTGTCGAACACCACGGTGTCGGCATCCACCACCAGACAGATGTCGCGCAGCTCCTGGGCCTTGCCCTTGCCGATGTACCACGTGTGGTCGGGCGAGTCGCGCCGCTGCATCACCCGCGCCACCACGTCGGCACCTGCGGTGTCGACCAACAGCTCGAGTTCGTCGAGGCCGGCCTCGGTGTCCTCGTCGGTGTGACCGGGCAGGGTGACTCCCACGATGACGATCTGCTCTCGCTTGGTGCGCTCGATGAGCGTCTGGCCGAGTGCCTCGTTGTAGGGAGTGTTCATGCCGGACCTTTCCGCACCAGGCTCACACCTCGACCGAGATCGTGGCGATGAACTGCGCCGGGCCGACGAGGGTGACCCTGCCGGGTGACGGATGGTGCAGCCGTACCCTTGCATCTCCGCCGTCCATGTGCACGAGGATTTCGTCGTCGACGAGCACCGCGAGTCCCCACTGATGTGCGGCCCAGGCACTGGCACAGGCACCGCTGCCGCAGGCTTCGGTGATGCCAGCACCGCGTTCGTGCACGCGCATCGTGATGGCGTGCGGCTCGGGGCCGGGCTCGACGATCTCGAGGTTCACGTACGGCACCACTTGCCCCAGTGCCAGCAGGTCGACCACGGCGACGTCGTCGACACCGACCACGGTGTGCGGGTTGCCGAGACTGAGGTGGCTCACCGGGCGCATCGGGTCGGCACCGATGCGGTGCCAGTCGGCGGGTTCGTCGAGCGCCGCGACCTCGCCCATGTCGACGGCGGCGTGGATGACGGTGGGATCCTCGGTGGGCGACAGCGTGACCACTCGCTCCCCTGCGCCGGTGAGGATGCGCTGCGGTTCGTGATGCCCGCGGCGAGCGGCGAGCGCCTGGGCGAAGCAACGGATGCCGTTGCCGCTGATCTCCGCCACCGAGCCATCGGCGTTGTACAGCGTCATCCGGGCGTCGTAGCCGTCGGCGTCGGTGCTCACCAGCAGACCGTCGGCCCCGATGCCGCGACGGCGATCGCACAGCTGGCGGGCCAGCCGGGGCAGGTCGGCCACCGGCGGATCGACCACGACCAGGAAGTCGTTGCCGAGGCCGTGGTGCTTGGTGAGCGTGAGATGGGTCATTCGCAGTCCTGCAGCACCGGCAGCACCTCGGCCACCGGGTCGTGTTCGATCGCCACCCAGCGTATGCGTGGGTCGCGTCGGAACCATCGCTCCTGCCGCACGGCGTACTGCCGTGTGCGCAGGATCACCGTGTCGACGGCCTCGTCGAGCGAGCACTCGCCGTGCAGGTGGGCGATGAGCTCCTTGTAGCCCAGTGCCTGCATCGCCGTGCGCGACAGCCCGCCCGGCCGGTCGAGCAGCGACGTGACTTCCGCGAGCAGGCCGGCGGCCATCATCCGGTGCACGC
>SXKB01000108.1 GCA_005778215.1 Actinomycetota bacterium
CGCTGCCGCGTACGACGCGCTCTTCGCCCGCTACGGGGTGGCCACGGTGCGCACACCCGCCGAACTGCTCGAGACGTTGAAGGTGCTCGACACCGACGGCCCGCTGCGGGGACGCCGCGTGGTGTCGCTGAGCTGCTCGGGCGGCGAGGCCTCACTGGTGGCCGACCGCAGCGAAGGGACCGCACTGCGGTTCGAACCCTTCACCTCGGCGCAGACCACTGCGATCGAGGCCACCCTCACCGAGTTGGTGAGCGTGAGCAACCCGTTCGACTACCACACGTTCATGTGGGGCGATCGTGCGGCGATGGCGGCCACGTTCACCGCGGTGATGGACGGCCCGCAGGACGCCACCATGCTGGTGCTCGACGCCCCGCCCTCGCCCGACAACGATCCGTCGTCGTGGTACGTGGCCGCCGACGCGCTGGCCGACGCCGCCGATGCGACCGGCCGGCGGGGAGTGGTGGTGGCCACCCTCGCCGAGTGCATCAACGAGCCGTTCCGTGCCCACATCAGCGCCCGCGGCCTCACCCCGCTGCTCGGCCTCTCCGAGGCGCTCACCGCGCTCGACGCGGCCGCGTCGCTGGGTGTGCCGGTGCGAGCGACGCCGCACTCCCCCGTCGTCGTGCCCGGCCCCACACACCTGGTCGACGAAGCCACGGCGAAACAGCACCTCCGCACACTCGGCGTGTCGGTACCCGACGGCGTGGTGGTGCCCGCCGACGGCGTACTGGGCGCCGCGGCCGCCATCGGCTATCCGATCACACTCAAGGCACTGGGCCACGCCCACAAGAGCGAGGCCGGGGCGGTGAAGGTGGGGCTGCGCGACCCCGACGCGTTGGCAGCGGCGGTGGCCGCGATGCCCGCCACGCCGGCGGGCTTCCTCGTGGAGCGCACCGTCACCGACGTGGTGGCCGAGGTGTTGGTCACCGTGCGACGCGATGCCCCGATCGGTTGGCTGGTCACGCTGGGCTTCGGCGGAGTGATGACCGAGCTGTGGAGCGACGTCACCCATCTGCTCGCGCCGGTCACGCCCGCTCAGGTGGAGGCGGCACTCATGTCACTGCGCAGCGCCCGCCTGCTCACCGGCTTCCGCGGACGCCCCGCCGCCGACCTGGCCGCGCTCACCGACCTGGTGGTGCGGCTCACCGACGCCGTCGTCGGCACCGACGTGGTGGAAGTGGAACTCAACCCGGTACTCGTCGGTGCCAGTGGCGCCACCGCCGTCGACGCACTGCTGATCGTGGAGGACAGCCCGTCATGACCCATTCCGGTTTCCACGTCGACATCGCCGACGGCATCGCCGTCGTCACGCTCGACCGACCGAAGGCCAACGCCATCGATGCCGCCACCAGCTACGCGCTCGGCGAGGTGTTCGTCGGCTTCGAGCACGACCCGAACGTGCGCGTCGCGGTGTTCACCGGCGCGGGTGAGAAGTTCTTCAGCGCCGGCTGGGACCTCGGTGCCGCGGCGGAGGGCGAGGCGTTCGACAGCGACTACGGCGCCGGCGGTTTCGGTGGTTTCACCAACCTGCCGCATCGCCGCACACCGGTGATCGCAGCCGTGAACGGCCTGGCCGTGGGCGGCGGATTCGAGATCGCGATGGCCGCCGACATGATCGTGGCCGCCGACCACGCCCAGTTCTTCCTGCCCGAGGCCGGGCTGGGCATCCTGCCCGACAACGGTGCCGTGCGCCTACCTCGGTTGCTGCCCGCCCCCATCGCCCGAGAGATGCTGCTCACCGGGCGGCGCATGTCGGCGGACGAAGCCGCACGATGGGGTCTGGTGAACAAGGTGGTGCCCGCCACCGACCTGATGACCGCGGCCCGTCAACTCGCGGCCGACGTGTGCTGGGCCGCACCGCTGAGCGTGACCGCCATCCTCGACATCGAGCGACGCACCGCGCAGATGGACCCGATCGAGGCGATGGGCATCATCCAGGACCTCCCCAGCTATCGCGCCGCCATCGACTCCGACGACGCCCAGGAGGGCACCATCGCGTACGGCGAGAAGCGCTCGCCCCTCTGGAAGGGCCGCTGACGGCTCACCTCAGTCGAGGTCGAGTCCCACCGGCACGTCCTCGTAGTCGACGGTCCACAACCGGGCTGCGTAGCGGTCGTCGCTGCCGCTGCACCGCCACCCGAGCAGCCGCTGCGCATGCTCGGGCAGGTGGCGCACCTCCTCCCACGCCGTGCCGAGCGGGCCGGCCTCCTCGGGGGTGAGCCAACCGAGCACGTACGACAGGTGCAGGCCGTACCGGAACTGGTCGTCGGTGGAGTTCGCACCGCCGCTGTGCAGCACGCGACCGGTGTAGATCATCCCGGCACCGGCCGGCATGACGGCCTGACAGATCTCGTCGGGTTGCGCGCGGCGCCCGTAGTCGTCCCAGCGGTGGCTGCCGGGTACCACTCGGGTGGCACCCACCTCGGCCGTGAACTCGGAGATCGCGAACATGCAGCTGAGGGTGACCTCGAAGCCGTCGGGGCGGCAGAGCGTGGGCCAGTTCTCGGCGTCGCGGTGGATCCACTGCGCGCCCTCGCCGGGCCCGATGATCATCATCTGACCGGTGTTCATCCAGTAGTCGGACGCGTTCGGCAACAGCACCTGGTCGGCCACACCCGTGTAGAACGGATCGGTGAGGATGTCGACGAACGCCGCGCTGCGGTGCGCCAGCCGCGTGAACCGTGTGGTGCGCCGCCCCCAGAACCGCTGCACCAGTTCGTTGTCGGCCACCGAACCGACGCGATGACCTGCCGCCGCCGCTTCCATGTCGGCCCGGAATCGAGCGAGCGTGTCGGGGGGCACCATGTCACGCACGATGACCCCGCCGTCGGCGTCGAGCACCTCGAGCACCGCGTCGATGCCATCGGCGCGAGTGAGCTGCTGCAACGCCACCATCAGTTGTAGGACCCCACCGCGAAGATCTCGGAGTCACGGTCCACCAGGCCAGCCGCCATCTCGGCCACCCGTGCCACGTTGCGCACGTACCGGGCGCCGTGTTCGTGGGTGTGCGCCACACTGAGCGTCCAGCTCTCGCTCTTGCCCCACGGCGGCAGGAACACGCCACCGTTGTGCTGCACCAGGAAGTGCAGGTGGCTGATGGCCGTGGAGATGCGCAGGAACTCGCGGTAGTTGCGCGCCGGCGTGTCGTGGAACACCACCGACCCCTTGAACCCGAACACGGTGCCGTACGACGGGATGCCGGCCGCCTCGAGCGCCGCCATCGACCCCTGCAGCATCGACTGGCCCACCTCGGCCGCCGTCACGTACGTCTCGGGCAGCAGCACCTCGGTGAGGGTGGCACGCGCTGCGGCCATGGTGAGCGGGTTGCCGTTGAACGTGCCGATCTGGTCGTACACACCGGTCTCGATGGCACTCATCACGTCCTCGGTGCCGCCGATGGCGCCGCACGGCAGACCGCCGCCGAGCGCCTTCGCCAGGCACACGATGTCGGGCGTGACGCCGAACAGTCGCGTCGCACCGCCCCAGTCGACCACCATGCCGGTCTTCACCTCGTCGAACGCCAGGAACGCCCCATGAGCGTGCAGCAGATCCTTCGCGCCCTGCAGGTACCCCGGGGCCGGCGGGATGATGCCGGCGTTCATCATCATCGGCTCGACGATCATGCCGGCGATCTGCCCGCGGTGCTGGTCGAGCACCTGCTCGAGTGCGGCGAGGTCGTTGAACGGCACGATGCGCAGTGCATCGGCTGCCGCAGCGAGCACGCCGGGGCCTGCCACGCGGTGTGGTGCCGACTCGGGCCCGAGGTCGTCGGCCGACCGGAAGATCGAGATCATCGCCGAGTCGTGGTGACCGTGGTACGTGCCCTCGATCTTCACCACCAACTGGCGGCCAGTGATGGCACGCATCAGGTGGAAGGCGTCCATCGTGGTCTCGGTGCCGGAGTTGTTGAACCGCCACTTCGGGAGCCCGAACCGACGGGCCAGTTCCTGCGCCACCACGATCGCATCCTCGGTGGGCTGCGCGAAGTGGGTGCCCTTGGTGACCCGGTCCTGCACGGCGCGCACGACGTGCGGGTTCGCGTGACCCACCACGTTGACGCCGTACCCGGCGTGCATGTCGACGTACTCGGTGCCGTCGGCGTCCCACACCAGGGCGCCCTCCCCGTGGCTCACCCACACCGGCAGCGGGCGCGAGCTGGCCCAACTGGAGCACACACCGCCGGGCATCACCTGGCCGCCGCGCTCGCCGAGTTCGGCCGACACCCGCATGCGCGCGATGAAGCGCGCTTCCTCCTCGTTGATCAACTCGTCGAGCGTGGAATGGCGGTGCTGGTCCATCTCGTCAGAGTACCCCACCTTGTCTGACCGACCGTTCAGACTTCGCTAGGGTGGCCACACACGGATGCGGAAGGGGACCCGCCATGCCCAACGATGTGTTCACACTCACTCGCGACGACTACCTGTCCGACGAGGTCTGGGCAGCCGAGCGCGCTCGCATCTTCCACCGCGGTTGGATGCTGGCGGGCGCCGGGCAACGGCTCCAGCGCGGCAACCGCACGGTGGTGGAGCTGGCCGGCGAGAGCGTGCTCCTCACTCGCGACCTCGAGGGTCGTCTGCACGCGTTCGCCAACGTGTGCCGCCACCGCGGTGCGCGGCTGTGCGAGGCGCACGACACCAGCTCGCAGGGTTCGCTGATGTGCCCGTACCACGCCTGGACCTACGCGCTCGACGGGCGGCTGATCGCCACGCCGCACCTCGACGAGACGGAGGTCGACAAGTCCACGCTCCCCCTGTGGCAGTACCACCTGCGCGAGTGGCAGGGCCTGGTGTTCGTGAGCCTGCACCCCGAACCACCCGAATTCGACCAGTGGCTCCGCGACCACGCACCCGAGATGCTGAAGTTCGAACGCTTCGGCCTCGACCAACTGCAGGTGGTGGCATCCACCCGCTGCGACATCGCCGCGAACTGGAAGATCGTGATCGAGAACTACCAGGAGTGCCTGCACTGCACCCGCGTGCACCCGGAACTCGTCGACATCACGCCCATCTACCGCACGGGCTGGGTGACCGACCACGAACGGGAGGACGGTGGCGTCACCGTCGACCGGGCCAAGGCCGGTTCGCCGTACCGCAACCCCCTCCCGTCGCTGCCGGGCGTGTCGGGCGCCGACCACACGTCGTACTTCGGGGCCACCGTCTTCGCGAACGGTTTCGTCGACATCACCGACCCCAGCGTGGTGATCTCCACGTTGTACCCCGATGGCCCGCATCGCACCGTGATGACGATGGATTTCCTGTTCCATCCCGATGCCATCAACACCCCGGGCTTCGACCCGCAACCGATCATCGACTTCAACGTGCTGGTCGGCAACCAGGACAACGCCGTGTGCGAGAGCGTGCACCGCGGTGTGTCGTCGAAGGCCTTCGAGCACGGCGTGCTCACCCCGAAGGACGAGTACGTCATCTGGTTCACCCAGCACTACCGCAACGTGATGGCCTGACCGGGCCGCCGCGCCGGTGGGGGTCAGTTGGGGAGCACGCGCACGGCGTCGGGGGTGACGACCACGCCCACTTCGGCACCCTCGTGCAACGAGGGACCGGCCACACCGTTCTGCACCATCGCCTGCATCGGCTGATCACCGACCGTGAGGTGCACGTGAGTGAGCGCACCGGCGAACACGACGTGGTCGATGCGACCGCGCATCGAGGCCGCATCGGCCTCCACCAACTGCACGCGCTCGGGGCGCACGAGGATGAAGCAGCCGCCGCGGGTGTCGCCCGTGGGCGCAGCGAGCCGGACACCCAGCACCTCGACACCGTCGGCGTGCGCGAACGCCGGGAACAGGTTCGCAAGGCCGAGGAAGTCGGCCACATAGGTGGATGACGGCTCGTCGTACACCTCACGCGGCGGACCCACCTGCCGGATGATGCCCGAGTCCATCACGGCCAGCCGGTCGCTCATCGTGAGCGCTTCCTCCTGGTCGTGGGTGACGTACACGAAGGTGATGCCCACCTCGCGGTGGAGCTGACGCAGCTCCACCTGCAGCACGCGCCGCAGCTTCGC
>SXKB01000109.1 GCA_005778215.1 Actinomycetota bacterium
GAGCAGGTGCTGTTCGACCGCAGTTGGTACAACCGTGCCGTGGTCGAGCCGGTGATGGGCTACTGCACACCGAAACAGCGCGACGAGTTCTTCGAGCAGGTGCCCGGCTTCGAGCAGCACCTCGTCGAGTCGGGCATCCACCTGTTCAAGCTGTGGTTCACCGTGTCGCAGCAGGAACAGTTGCGCCGGTTCGACGCCCGGCGCACCGACCCACTGAAGCAGTGGAAGCTGAGCCCGAACGACGAGGCGTCGGTGACGAAGTTCGCCGAGTACGGCAAGGCCCGCGACCGCATGCTGCGCCGTACCGACACCGCGCACGCACCGTGGACCGTGGTGAACTCGAACGTGAAGAAGCTCGGCCGGCTCGAGGCGATGCGCCACGTGCTGCACGCCCTGCCGTACGACCACAAGGACAAGCGCATTGTCGCTGCGGCCGATCCCCGTGTGGTGCAGTCGGCGAAGGACGTCATCCGCCACCACTGATTGGTAGACCCTGGGGATGAATTCCGACCTGGCCTGCCCGATCTGCTCGATGAGCGACATCCTCACCACGGCATCGGGTGACCACGAGTGCGCCACGTGCGGTCACGAATGGGCGGCCGACGCCGGCGACCCGACCGCGCTCGGCGAGATCCGCGACGCCAACGGCACCGTGCTGCACGATGGCGACAGCGTGGTGCTCATCAAGGGCCTCCCGTTGAAGGGCTCCACCGACGGCATCAAGATCGGCACCAAGGTGAACAACATTCGCCTCATCGCCGGCGATCACGAGATCGACTGCAAGATCAACGGCCGCGGCATCCTGCTGAAGGCCAAGTTCGTGAAGAAGGCCTGAACCACGACCTGAGGGTGATCGACCGCAGGTCACGGGTCGGCAACAATGTCGAGCATGACGACGCTGGAGCCCACAGGGGACGACGACGTGCAGTTCACCCCGTGGGATCGACGAATGATCGCGGCGATCGAAGTGGCGAACGGGGCACGACGTGGCGTGCTGATCCTCCGGGTGTCGGCAGTGTTGATCGCTGTGGCCGCTGTGGTGGGCAACGCACTCGCGACCTTCTCGGACGTGCAGCAGAACGACGCGATCTTCGAACAGGACGTCGACCCGTTCACCGTCGGCCGGTTCCTCACCGGCATCGCCAACCCACTGGCCTTCGCGGGCATCGTGTTCGCGTTGTCGTACCTGGTCCAGATCGCTGCTGCTCGCCTCGACATCGACATCGTGCTCGCCGACGAGGACGAGACGTCGTCGGAGGAGGGGGACTGAGTCCGTGGGACCCACCGAGCCGCACGACCAGGAAACCGTATGGCTGTCGCTGCGGCCCATCACCTCGGCTGCGGCCGTGGGCGACGCCGTCCGAAGGGGAGCACGAGCACTCCGGATCGTGGCGTTGTTGGTGGCTGCTCTCGCCCTGATCGGGAACTACCTTGAGTACTTCACGATCGGCTCCAGGCTCAGCCTCAGCGAGATCAAGCTCGGAACGTCCATCGATCGAGCCGGTTTCGCCGATCTGCTGATCACGCTGAGCTTCCCGTCGGCACTGGCCGGGATGATCTACGGCTTCTCGTTCGTCCTCACCCACGCGGCGGCACGGCTCGACCTCGACATCGTCCGTGCAACGACGAACGACCAGGCCTGAGGCCTGGTCGTTCACGGAGTGGAGACGAGGGGAATCGAACCCCTGACATCCACCTTGCAAAGGTGGCGCTCTGCCAACTGAGCTACGTCCCCGTGGCGGGCCTCACGATATCGGCTCTCGCCGGACCTCGTACCCGCCGGTTTCGAGCATCGCCAGGAACGCCGCCCAGCCCTCCTCGAACGCCGCACGCTCGGCCGGCACCGCCTCGGCGGGGTCGAGTGCATCGCCGTGCAGGTACCGCGCCGGGTCGTCCCACGTGAACGCCGGGGTGCTCGGCAACGCATCCGGCGAGCACTGCAACGGGGCCCGATACGCCCACACGTTCTCGAAGCAGAACCGCCGCACGCCCGCCGCGTGGAGGCGGTCGGTGGTGCCCAGCACGTCGAGGTGGCCAGAACCGAACGGCACGCCCTGCACCACCGGCCCGTCGGGGCCGTGCACCAGCACATGGTCCTTGGCGTGCACCCGCTGGACGAACGGCGCCATCGCCGCGAGCGCGTCGAACGGGTCCTCGCCGACCATCTGACTGTTGCCGTAGTCGTACAGCGCCCGCACCGCCGGATGGTCGACCGCACCGAGGATGTCGGCCAGCACGGGGCCGGTGAAGTCCTCGTGGTTCTCGAGCACCACCAGTACGCCGTTGGCTGCCGCGTGGTCGGCCACGGCGCGCAGGTCGCGAATGGTCCACTGCACCACGTCGGCCAGCGGACCGTCGTACTTGGTGTAGGTGCGCAACGTGTCGGCACCGCACGCGGCGGCCACGTCGACCATGCGGGTCATGTTCGCGAGCCGGGTGTCGCTGGTGTCGAGCTCCAACCGCAGACCCCTGGCCCGCACGGCCTCCCGCACTCGGGCGAAGTGATCGGGTGTCTCGCCGCACAGGTCGCGCAGGCCCGGCCCATTGGCCGACACGTTCACACCCGTGCACCCTCGGGCCGCCATGTCGTCGATGTACGAGAACACGTCGTATCCGGTCACGGCGCGGTGCCGCAGATGGAACCGCATCGAGTACGAGTGCACGTGCAGCTCGATCGGCTTCAGGTCGACGGCCATGCAGCCAGCACCTCCAACTCGGCGGCGAGTGCGTCGCGATACCGCTGCGCCACATCGGGTAGGCGACGAGCGAGGCGATGCGAACGCCACACGCAGTACGACGCGATGCGGTAGTGCCAAGCTGCGCCATCGCGCAGGTAGCGAGCCACCACGGCATCGTCGGCGTATGCGGCCAGGAACGCCGACCGTGCCACCGCGGTGTGCGGCGGTGTGGCGTACAGGATCATCATCGCCGGCGAGAGGAAGCAGGCCACGTCCTCCACGGCGTCACCCACTCCCGGGCACTGCCAGTCGATGAGCACCAACCCCTGGCGCGTGCGCACGATGTTGCCGGGGCCGCAGTCGGTGTGCACCAGCGACAGTCGCGGCGGGGTCGAGCGCGCGGCGGCCGACGGACGATGTGCCGCGAGCTCGGCACGCAGGCGAGCCACCGGCACGTCGGCCAACACGGCATCCGCGTGCGCCAACGCCTCGGCTGCCGAACGATGCAGCCGACGCAACCCTCGCGGCGGCGCCACGTGGTGCACGGTGTGCAGCAGCTCGGCCACCTGCTCCACGCCACGTCGCCACTGGGTGCCCGCGACGTAGCGGTAGATCACCTGCGCACCCTGATGGAGGGCCGGCGGGCGGTACGACACCAACTCGGGCGCGCAACCCGTCCCGGCGAGGTGCGCCATCGCCGCCGCCTCGTGGTCGGGCAGGTTGGGGTACATCGGGTTCGGATCGCCCGGGTCCTCGGCGTAGTCCTTCTCGATCACGAACCCGCGGCCGTCGCGCACCTTCCACACCTGGTTGCGATAGCCCCCGGTGAGCAGGGTTCGCGAGTCGCCGGACATCACGGTGCACCGTAGTGCGGCCTGGGAGAATCGACCGGTGCTCGCCGCCATCACCGCCGCCGTCGGATTCCTCGTCGCCGTGCTCTGGTTCGACCTGATGTTCGACGTGCAGGTGTGGCCGCACCGTCGGGCCGACCTGCTGCCCGAACCGGTCATCGAGAGCATCGCCTCCTACTACCGGCGCGTCACCACCGACGCATCGCCGATGAACCGGCTGATCTCGTTGGTCATGGTGGCGTTGCTCGCGTTGTTGATCGCACAGGCCACCCGCGACGTCACACCCGTGTGGCTGAGCGTCGTGTCGCTCACACTGGCCGCGCTGGCCATCGGCCTGGCGCTCGGGCGAGTCGTGCCGGCGGCGAAGCGGTTGGGCAGCCACCCCGACTCGCAACGCGCCACCACCGCACTCGCCCGGTCGATCTTCCGCGACCACGTGCTGTTCCTGGCGTTGATGGTCGCGTTGCTGGCCGTCCAACTCGTCGGCGGTTGAGCGTCGCTCCGTAGTCTCCACGGATGGCTCGCATCAAGTTCGGCACCTTCCTCGCCCCGCACCACCCGCTCGGCGAGAGCCCCACGCTCCAGTTCCAGCGCGACCTCGAACTGGCCACCCACCTCGACAAACTCGGCTACGACGAGTTCTGGGTGGGCGAGCACCACTCCACCGGGTGGGAGATGATCGC
>SXKB01000110.1 GCA_005778215.1 Actinomycetota bacterium
ACCTCACCTTCGCCGCCGGCCAGACCACGTCGAACGTGGCCGTTGCCCGCACCTCGGCCGCCGGCACCGTGTGCCTGTACACCACCGTGGCCTCGCACTTCGTGATCGACACCGGCGGGTGGTTCGTCGACGGCACGTGAGTCGGCCACTCAGCACCGGCCGACGTCGGCCACGATGGCTTCCACCAGCCCGTCGCGGGAGTACACGATCACGAAAGGCTGCGGCAGCGATCCGTCCTGCGGACCGATGTCGGCCACAACGTGGACCACGGCGCCGTCGCCGCGAGGGAGGGGCTCGTCGAACTCGGGGGGCTGGAGTGCGCTCGCCGGGCTGCCCACCGCGATGCCTTCCACCGAGACCACGTCGAGCGCGCTGTCCGCAGCAGGGAATGCCTCACCGAGGAAGAACGCCGCGTCGGACGACCCACTGTCACCCACGCTCCAGCGCAGCACCTCGGCCGAGGTGTCACTGCCGTTGAAGATGATGGCGACATCGCCCCACATCAGCCCGCGGTACTCCTGGTCGTCGTAGCACGAGTCGATGCTCGGATCGTCGGGCACTCGGTACCAGCCCGAGTCGAACGTGTGCGGTCCGAACGCGAGTGCGTCGATGCGGGCGATGGTGGCGTTCACGTCGACCACGTCGCCGATGCGCAGTCCGAACACCGTGCCCGTGAGCACCTCCATCGCCGGATCCCCGGCCGGCACCGTCGACCCGGTCGTGTCGGGCACGGTGGTCTCGACCGTCGGTGTCGTCGTGACGCCCGGTGTGACCACATCGCTGCCGTCCCCGCTGGTGACCACGACGGCCACCACCAGCGCGGCCGCCGCCGCGCCGATCAACGGCCACATCCACGGCGCACGACGTGGTGCGACGGGCGAGGGTGCCGTGGCACCCAGCACCGTGCGGCCCGCGAGGGCATCCTCGAAGTCCTGACCCATGCGGGTCCGGAACTCGGCGGAGGGCTCCAGTCCCGCACCGCGGAGTTCGTTGCGCAGTTCATCCTCGACCATCGGTCCACTCCAGTTCTGCTCGGCCCCGCAGGGCGGTACGCGCCCGAACCAACAGCGATTCGGTCGCACGGACGCTCTTCCCGATGGCTCGCGCCACATCGTCGACCGGGAGGTCGTCGACGTAGCGCAGCACCAGCGCGGTGCGCTGGGCCACCGGCAACGTCGCCAGGGCACCCAGCACACCCGAGTCGGGCGGAGCATCCGACTCGACGGGCCGCTGCAACGCCACCACCGTCTCGCGATGCTGTCGCCGTTGCCGGCTCCGTTCGTGGTCGATGAATCGATGGCGACACGTGAGCATCAGCCACCCGATGCCGATCTCCTCCGTCGGGTTGGCGCGCGCGTGACGCACCAATGCGAGATAGGTCTCCTGCACCAGCTCCTCGGTCGCCGAGCGGTCACCGCCGCACAGCTTCGATGCGTAGCGGTGCACGTCGACGAGGGTTCGCTCGTACAGCGCTCGCAGTTGTTCATCGGTCATGCCGTCCACACCCACTTCGACGGAGCCGCTCGCGACTTCCCGTCGCGCCCCGCCGAAATGTTCGCGCGCCTCGGGACGCGACGAAGGGGAAGGCGATCGCCTTCCCCTTCGTCGTCGTTCGGACCGCCGCAGCGGCGCCCGGTCAGCTGGACCTACCCAGTCGAGGGGTGTCCCCCCAGGTTTGGTGTCTCCATCGAGAGTGTCGCCGTCCGCACGAATCGGACGATTCATCCCGCGGACCTTGGCACATCAAGGGAGCGTGGGTGTCCCCTACGGGTGCGTTGGGCGTTCGTCGTGCACCTTCGGGCCCTTTCAGGCGCGGTGCGCCGGTCAGCCGAAGGAGCTGATGAGGAGCTGGATCAACTGATCGCCGGTGGGCAGTGCGCTGCCGGGCTTGTAGTCGGCGACCTGGAGTTCGTACACCCAACCCGCCGCGTTCTGGCGCGTCACCACCGTGACTCCATCGCGTGTCGAGGTGGTGAGCGTCGTCACGGTCGCTGCTTCAGCGGCCTGTCTGCCGATGGTGAGGGTGACGTGGTGTTCGTCGGGGCGTGACGGGTCGAGGGTGCGGAGCTGCACCTTGTCGTCGCCCTGGGCCACGATCTCTCCCGCAGGGAACCCCAGTGCCTCGAACACGGCAGCAGAGCGGGCGACCTGGTCGGCCAGAGCCTCGTCGGTAGGCGCGGACGTCGCCGGGGTGTCGCAACCAGGCACCGTGCAGACGGTGGCGTCAGTCGTACCGATGACCATCAGCACTCGCACACCGGTGAGGTCGGTGTCGCCGAGATTCTCGAGAAGATGCGCAAGCAGGTCGGAGCGCACCGGCACACCGAGCTGGTCGGTCAGAGTCTGCGCTTCAGCGAGGGACTTCCCGTCGAGCGGGACCACGAACCTCGGCGTGTCGTTGAGGACGATCGCCGACGGCGCCTTCATCCTCCGCGCGTCGGGCAGGTATTCGATGCAGCCTTTCAATGACCCATCGGGTTGACCGGTGGCGTCGATGCACAACACGCCGGCAACGAGCTGGGGCGTGATCGCAGACCCGCCGATCGACGTGGTCGTCAGTTCCGTCGACGACGTCACTGCCGTGTCCGGAGCGGTATCGGGTGTCGAGTCGCTGGAGCCGGTGGTCGAGTCGGTCGCGCCCGCTGCGAGCGGGTTGGGATCACCGGCGGAGCGCGTGCCGATCCAGGCGAGGCCGGCGAGGGCGGGCAGCACGGCGGCAGCGACGTGGCGGCTGCGCCGGGCGCGGACGCGGCGGCGGACGTCGCCGAACGAGCCGCGGGGCACGGCGACGCCCTCGACGGCACGGTGCAGGCCGTCGGTGATCTGCTGGTCGAACAGGTCGGTCATGACAGTTCCTCTTTCATCTGGGCGCGAGCCCGGTGCAATGTGGACTTGACGGTGCCCAGGGCCATCCCGAGCGTGTGAGCGATCTCCGGATCGGAGAGCTGCAGGTAGTACCGCATCACAACCACCTGGCGGAGCTTGAGCGGCAGGCGACGAACCACGTCGGCGACGTGATCGGCACCGAGTGCTGCGTCGTCGACACGGTGTGGAGGCGTGCGGCGCATCAGACCGCGTCGACGTTGCACGCTGCGACACGTGTGCACCACCGCCATGCGCATGTACGCGTCGGGGTTCTCAATGCGTCCCCACTTCGGGTACGCCTTCGCGAACGCGTCCTGGACCGCTTCCTCGGCGTGCTCGCCCGTGTCGACGAGCAGCAACGCAAGCCGGACGAGCTGCGGGTAGAGGCGCCGGTACGCAGACTCGACGTCCTCGCGCACCACGACGTCGTCGGCGTCGTCGAAGAACAGGTCGACACCATCGGGGTCCCCGACGATGTCGTCGTCCAGGGCGAACGGGTGCGACACCTCCACGGGCTCGGTGCTGCCGCCAGGGGGTCGCGCCAGCAGCGGGTCGATCGGCATCTTGCTCACAGCCCTACAGACTCCCGACGGTGCACATTGGTTCTGAGAAGTTCCGAGACCGGCCAACAGCTCAGGCCGGTGCCGCGTCGTCGGCTCCTCTGAGGCTGGGCTCTCCGACCACTCGGCCGGTTCGAGCGTTTCGCAGAATCGCAGCCGCGATCAACGTCCCTGCCCCAGCGCCGACGATGTTGGCAACGAGGTCGCTGACGTCTGCCACCCCAAGCCGTGTCGCCCGCTGCACCATTTCGATGACGAACGAGAAGGCACAGAGTGACACCAACGTCTGCCACGGCCGACGAGTGGTCAGCGTCACGAAACACCCGGCCGGAAGGAACAGTGCTGCGTTGAGGATCCACGTACGATCGGGTTCGAGAACGTGCGACCAGCTCGCTCCGTCGACGAGCCAGCCGAGCACGAAGTCACCCACGCCCCAGCTGCTCAGCTTCAACATCCGTCCGCCAACCGTGACGGCGAGAACGGCTCCGATGGAGGCGATCGCAAGGCTGACCAGCAACCACGGGCGGGCGAACCTACGAGACAGCACGAAGCCGAGCCCAGGTGCCAGAACGACGAACGGCAGGAAGGCCAGGATCGCGTACCTGTCGATCGTCTGGGTCACGAGTCGCCACCATAGGACACTTCCACTCGCCGCGAGATGGAGCGAGGTGGGAGTGCACAAAGGCTGCGGTTGCCGACCTACGCGTCGTCCTCGACGGCCCGCAGCGGCCGCACCTTCTCCTGGCGCTCCCTCAGGATCGCGTCACGCTCTGGCCGGAGATGCCAGTGCAGTTCTCGTGCGTACGCGAGCACATGGGCCAGTTGTCGTTCGGCGTCTTCGCGTCGAACGCGCTCCTCGCGGATGATTCGGTTGGCGTTCTCGAGTTGCTGGCTGAGGCCGGCGGCGGTGACCTCGACGCCCACGAGGCCCAGCTGCGCTTGGACGAGCGCCGGCATGAATGTCTTGACGTTCTCGAGGAGCTCGGCGTGATCGCGGTACGAGGCTGATCGGGCGGCGGGCGCCGCGGTGGTGAGTGCCTTCTTGTTGACCGATTGGTCTGCTGCCGTGAGCGCAACTGCAGCAACGACGAGCCTCAGGGCGGTGGGTACACCTTCCTCCCCCATCAACTCGGTGGTCAGTGCGTCCCCTTCGGCTACACGGCGGGCGACGCGGATCAAGGCGTCGAGATCGTCGTTCATGACTTCGCCTCCAGTGCGGCTCGGATGTAGTTGTCGAGATGTTCGGTGATGATCGCATGGAGGTCGGCGTCCGGTGCCGCGTCGAACTCTGCGGCGATCTGGGGGTTGCGGTCGTGCATGTCGTTGGCGGCGGCGAGCGATCTCGGTGAGCCGATGGCGACCTGTTGTCGCCGCATCAGTTCGTAGCGCGCGCGGTCGGCTCTGGTCATCACCGAGTTGCGGCATTGGCCTGGGGCGCAGAGCCGGAAGTCGGCCTTGCCTCTGCCACCGCACAGCGCTCCTTCAGGCTGGTACACGCACAGCGAGAGTGGGCCCTGCTCGATGTTCGGGTTCATCTTGCCGATCGATTTGAGCCTGGCCGGTGTCAGTGGTTGCGGGTTGGACAGGACGGCTCCGGTGCGCTCGAGCGCATCGTCGAGGCGGGCTCTGCCGTTGCCCGTCAGTTCGTCGCGATGGTCGGCGAGGAACTTCACCCGTCGGCCGATGTCCTCCTGTGCGAGCTCCCTCGTCTCTTCGGGTTCGAGTGGGGTGATCAGCCGGTAGACGTCGCCGATGTAGCCCGCGGTGACCGCCGCGGTGTCCCACTGCCCGAAGGCCGCCGCGAGCGCCTGACCGTGTTCGCGCACGGCGTACGCCTGCGCGCAGGTAATCCGCACCTGGCGCATGCTGAGGTGGATGTCGCTGAGGTCTCGGGCGATGACGCCCTGGCGGTACAGGTCATCGGCGCCTTCGCGGATGACGGTGAGGAACCACTGGTCGAGGTAGAGGCCGTCGCGGGCATCGACGCGTGGTGTCTTGCCGAGTGGCGTGACGAGAAGTTGATCGAACAGATAGGTCATGCCGGATCGTTCGCTCCGACGTGGCTCGTACCCGAGGGCTTGCTGCAGACGGTGGAGGAGGCCGACGATGCGGGCGATGCGGGCGTTGACGACCACGGTGGTCGGGACGTCGGCGTGCCGGTTCTTGGTCTTGAACGCCGACAGGGTGTGGCGTGTGTAGCGACTGCCGTCGGGTCGTGCGATCTCCTCGGTCTTGAGCGGGTCGAACGGAAGGACGGCCAGCTGGCTGTCGCGGAGCATGACGGTGGCGGACAGGTAGTACATCGCGTAGTAGACGAGTCGTCGCTGCCAGGCGTCAAGGCTCTCCTTGGATGCGATGAGGCGCTCGGTCCATGGCACCATCTCGCCGTCGAGGTTGGGCACGAGCGTGATGGGTAGCGGGCATGGCGACATCGACAACGAGTAGCTCACGGTGTCGCGCAGCTGGCTCTTGGCCCAGCGGCCGGCGAGGTAGGCCTGGTCGGCGTCGAAGATGCCAAGTAGGCGAGCCAGTGGTGCTGCTGCGAGTGTGATGCCGCCTTTGGCGTTCACGGAGGCGGGCAGCACGCCGTTGTTCTCATCCGCGATGCGTGCGCACAGGTCGAGCATCGCGTCGAAGCGTGCCTCCTCGCTGAGGAGCGGTTCGCGACTGGTGTGCTGTGCCCACCATTCGATGTTGGACACGATGTCGTCGGCGCAGTGGTCGAAGAACCATGCGGTGAACCCGAGGACGTGGCCGACAGCCTCGTGCGGGCGGACGGCGTTGCGACCGGCGCGTCTGGCGAACAGTTCGTTGACGGCCCGGCCGGAGAACGGCACGCCGGTGCCGAGCAGCGCCTCCCGACCCGTGATCTGGCAGACCTGCCACAGCGCGACGAGTTGTTGCGCCCTGCCCTTCCCGGTCGCCGGTGAGAGTGTTGCTCCGCTCTGCTTCTCCTTCGTGGATGCGGGCTGAACGAGGAGAATGGGCAGGCGTTCCCAGTCGTCGGCGTCGAACTGGGTGAGCCCTTGCTGTTCGACGATGCCGAGCGCGTGGGCCAGCATTTTGATGTTGCCCTGGGCGGTGATCGGTGCGATTGGCTCCTGGATGGATGGCCAGGCCGCTGCCATCGGCACGTCGGGGATGCGTTCGGCGGCGAGTGCCGGGTGGAGTTGGAGCAGGGCGAGTTCCTTGGCGGCGTCTCGCCAGCGGGTGCTGATGCGCTGGAAGTCGATGACGACCTGGCTGCCAGCTTTGTCGCGCCACGTGGGGTGGCCGGCGAGGTTCCACTGGTCGGCGCTGAACCGGACTCGATGAGTCAGGTCGTCGCCGCCGGGGATCAGATCGTTGAGGAACTCGTCGGGGCGCACGAGGCGCCGGTTCGGTTCCGACGGCATGGGGAGGGGTAGTTGGATGACGTCAGGCATCTCGGAGCTCCATGTACATGCCGGTCACGGTGATGATGTGCGGGACGAGGTCGGTGGTCCGTCGGATGTTGGCGACGACCATCGGTGGGAACTCGTCGATGCAGGCTTGGGCGAAGAATCGGAGGGCGGAGGCCTGTCCGTTCTCCCATTCGTCGGGGTCGTTGAGCTCGATGATGTTGCCGAGCTCGACCGCGGCGAGGAGGCCTGGGACGTGGTCGACGGTGCGGTAGCCGTTGGGGCAGGTGAAGCAGGCGACGATGCCGAGGCCGCAGCGTCGGCCGCTGCCGTCCGGGTCGTTGCCGTTGGAGGTGCAGAGCCCGATCTCGACGTCCATGATCGTTTCGGGGTCGATGGCAGCGAGTGTGGCCGCGGGGCCGTCGGTAGCGTCGGCGACGAGCTTGAAGGCTTCGATTGCCGTGTCGTGGAAGGAGTCTTGCGCGGCGACGGCATGCTTGTTGAACAGGTAGTCCGGTAGGACGTGCGCGCTGTAGTGGGTCTTCGTTCGCTCCGAATGGCCGTGGACGTCGGCGGTGAGTCCGTCGGCCATGGCGCGTCGCTGGGCGACGAGCCGGAGTGCGGCCATTCGGAGTGGGACTTGGGCGCGTGCGCCTGCGCTGGCGGTGTTCCAGTGGTCGTCCCAGTCGGTGTTGGCGCGCCACGCGTTCTGCATGCGCATCGAGTCGATGACCGCGGCGTCCTCGGGGTTGCAGGTGTGCTCGACGTAGAGGCGGTCCGCGATGGTGGCGCGGCTGCCGTCGGGGTTGGCGAGGTGCGCTCTCGCATGCCGGCTGAACCTGGTGAGCCCGGTGAGCGACTCGACCACCCCGCCGGGCGTGTAGATCGACGTGAGCCGGGTGGGGCGGGTGTCCTGGCTGTGGTTGCGGGCTTTGACGTTGTGCTCGAGTGCGTCGTCGGGGCCGATGTAGGTGAGGGTGTCGGCGTTCTTCTCGAGCAGGACGGAGAAGTTGAAGCCGGCGTTCTCCCCAAGGCAGTGAAGGATGGCTGCCGCGGCAATGGTGACGTTGTCCGGGTAGAGGGCCTGGCCGATGGCCTTCATGGTCGGGCCGAGGACTTGGGAGCCGCGTTGGTGTTTGCGGTGTCCGAAGCGTTCGGGATGGGTGAGGGCCCATGCGACCTGCGTCTCGTAGGCCGCTGCTTGGCTTGGCTGACGCGCTTCAGGGGCGGCGACGTCCGGGTGGGCGCGGTGTGCCCATGCGATGACGTCGGCGGCCGGGATGCGGAGCCAGGAGCGGGAGCTGGTGTCGTGGCCGAGCCGGTGGAGCAGGTCTCGTTGTGCGTCGAACCGTTCCCGGTAGACCTCCCGTGCGACATGTTCGATCGACTCGGCCACTTCATCGTCGTAGCGGTACGGGTTGGTCTCCTCGACGCCGAACCGCGTGTTGCGCAGGGCGACGCTGAGGGCCTTTCCGTTGGGGTGGTTGTCGCGCACTACGCGAGCGAGCAACCAGCACGCAGAACGCTTGGTATTCGAGGTGAGTGGCTCGTACAGCGAGCGCAGAAGCGGAACATCAATCGCAGGTGCCGAGAAGTCGGACAGCCCCGCTTGCACGAGCTGCTCGTGCATGATCCGCACGTAGGACGCGGCCCGATCAAGCGTCATCGCGGACTCCCAGCCCGAGTCGGCATCGCCGTTGAGACCAACCTTGATCGAGTCCGCCATCGCCTGCACCAACTGTCGAGCAGCGGCCGTTTTGGCAAGTCCCAATCGAAGCACCTGCGGTTGGAAGGCCGCTGCGCTGCGGTAGGTGATCTCCAGATTGTCGAGGTCGACGTTGAGGAGGGCTTCGATCTCGTAGGTGCCGCTCCGGCGGCCGCGCGTGGGGTGTGCCATCAGGGACCATCTCCGGTGAACTGTTCGATGGGGATGCCAAGGAAACGGTGGGCGGTCTGTATGTAGAGCCGGGTCGAGGCCGCGCTGGCGTGGCCGAGGGAGTACTTGACGAACTCGACCGCGGCGGCGATGCGGTCGACGGTCCAGTCTTCGCGACGGTCGGCGGGGACGGACTCGGCGAGTTTGCCGCTGTAGATCACGAGGGTGAGGTGTACCGCATAGGTGTGACGGAGATCGTGGAGGCGGAAGTGGGCAGGGAAGTCCGGGTTGATCCGCTTGCACACGAAGTCGCGGGCGCCGTCGAGTGCGTGTTGGAAGCTGCTGTAGGCGAGCGGGCCGCCGGTGTATTCGTTCAGGAAGAGGATGGGGCTGTGGCCGTCCAGGGTGACGAGACGGCGGCGTTCGTTCTCGCTGAGGTCAGACCAGCGGCGGCTGGCGATCTCCCCGGTGCTGCGGTCGAGGTAGCGGATCGCGGCGGGTGTGGTGTCGATGATCTCGAGCGGGTCGGCTGGCGTGTAGGTGGTGCGTGAGGTGATGTCGGCGCGCGCTCCGGCGATGTAGTCGTGGACGGAGCGGAGGCGGTGGGTGAAGGCGAATGCGTCGCCGCCGGCGTCGCCTTTGGTGATCCTGTCGGCGACGCGCATGGTGGTGATCGGGAGCCGCGACAGGGGTGGGATCTCGTAGGTGGTGATGTTGGCGAGGTTGTTGCGACGCAGACCGGTGCCGAGCCCGAGGCTGAGGATGGCGTGGTCGCGGTCGGCGCCGCGGTAGGTGGTCTGCTGGCCGGCGAGGTCGATGCGCAGGGCGCCCATCAGGAGCAGTTCTGCGTACTCGGGTGTGAGCGGGGTGCCGGCGCTGCCGGTGCTGCGTCGGCGGGGTTGGTAGCGGCCGATGGTGGTGCCGCTGTAGCCGGTGTGGTGGGTGAAGGAGCGAATCTCGAATGGCGGCTGGTGTTGGTAGATGCGTTGGGCGTCTTCGTAGAAGCGTTTGATCGCTGATGCGGCGCGGCCCCAGCCGTCGGAGGTGAGGACTTGTTCGTCGGTGCCGTACTGGCGTTGGCGGTAGTAGCGGGCGAAGTGGTCTTCGGTGGCGACGAGGGTGGGGTCGCGGTGGTCGTCGAAGGGAGGGAGGCTGCAGCTGTTGCAGAGGAAGTCGAGCCAGGCGGCGAGGTCGCTGGCGATGCGTTTGGCGGTGGCGGGGTTGGGGCGCGCCATGGCGTGGCGACGGAGGTAGTCGCTGGTGGGTCCGTGGATCCGTCCGTCGATGGTGATGAACGGGGCGAGGACCCGGTCACTGTGGTCGAGCGGCAGGGCGGGGTCGCCGAGCAGTTCACCGATGACGTCCGGGTCGTAGGCGATGGGTACGTGGACCCTCACCCGATAGCGCATCATCTCGCCCCCTCGTTGTCGGACACGAGGCGCCACGCGAAGAGCCCCCGAGCCGCCGCCCGGGGGACACTTCGATTGGTCACTCGCGTCAGTTGACCTGAGAGGCCATGCTACGTGGATCTCACCCGTAGGGGGACACGTAGAGATTGGTCATTTTCAGCTGCAGCCGGAGGTGCTGCCGCAGCTGGGGCATGCGTGGCAGGAACCAGCCCGGTTCATCTGCACGCCGCACTGCATGCACATCGGGGCATCGCTGTGACGCACCGACGGCTTCGGCGTGATCTCGGCCGCCCTGACGATGCCATCAGGGTTCGTGATGTCGTTGTTCGGGGCCGGCGGCGCCGTACCGAGCTCGAGCTGCTGCACCAGTTCCTCGGCCGACGGGATGGTCTTCGGATCGGCCGCGATCTCGGTGCCGGTACGAGTCTGCATCACGCTCTCCTCCACGCCGGGCAGCGTGGGCTGCAGCCGCTCGTCGATGGAGAAGATGCCCATCTCGGCACGCTCGTCGTAGGTGAGGTACTCGAGGGCGAGGCGACGGAACAGGTAGTCCATGATCGACGAGGCGAAGCGGATGTCCGGGTCGTCGGTCATGCCGGCCGGCTCGAAGCGCATGTTGGTGAACGCCTCGACGAACGCACGCAGCGGCACGCCGTACTGCAGGCCGTAGCTGATGCTCTTCGCGAACGCATCCATGATGCCGCTGAGCGTGGAGCCCTGCTTCGACACGGTGAGGAAGATCTCGCCCGGCTGGCCGTTCTCGTACTCGCCGATGGTGGCGAAGCCCTTGCAGTCGGCCACACGGAACTCGAAGGTGCGACCACGACGGCTGCGCGGCAGCTTCTGGCGGATGGGCTGGTGCACGATCTTCTCGACGATGCGCTCCACCACCTGCGTGGCGGCTGCCTCGGCGGCCTCGGGCTCCTCGGCGCCGTCCTTCTTCGCGGTGCTCAGCGGCTGGGCCACCTTGCAGTTGTCGCGGTAGATGGCGACGGCCTTCAGGCCGATCTCCCAGCTCAGCTGGTGCAGGGCCTCGATGTCCTCGATGGTGGCCTCTTCGGGCATGTTCACCGTCTTGGAGATGGCGCCCGAGATGAACGGCTGCACCGCACCCATCATCCGCACGTGACCCTCGTAGTGGATGGTGTTGTCACCCATGGAGCAGGCGAACACGGCCACGTGCTCGGCAGCCAGGTGCGGTGCACCGAGGATGCTCTTCTCGGTGTCGATGTAGGCGACGATGTCGTCGATCTGCTCGGGCGAGTAGCCCAGCTTGCGCAGCGCACGCGGGATGGTCTGGTTGACGATGGTCATCGTGCCACCGCCGACCAGCTTCTTCATCTTCACCAGACCGAGGTCGGGCTCGATGCCGGGGGTGTCGCAGTCCATCATCAGGCCGATGGTGCCCGTGGGCGCCAACACGCTGGCCTGGCTGTTGCGCACGCCGTACTCCTCGCCGTCGCGCACGGCGGCCTCCCAGGCCTGACGACCGGCCTCGACCAGTTCGGCCGGCACCACGTTGGTGTCGACGATCTGATCGTGGGCATCACGGTGCATGCGCAGCACGTTGAGCATGTGCACCTCGTTGTCGGCGAAGCCGGCGAACGGACCCATGCGGCTGGCGGTGCGGGCGCTGGTGGCGTAGGCGTGACCCGTCATCAGCGAGGTGAGGGCGGCGGCCCATGCACGACCCTGGTACGAGTCGTACGGCAGGCCGAGCGCCATCAGCGTGGCGCCGAGGTTGGCGTAGCCGATGCCGAGCTGACGGAACTTGCGGCTGGTGTCGCCGATGGGCTCCGTGGGGTAGTCGGCGCGGCCGACCAGGATCTCCTGGGCGGTGAAGATGACCTCGATGGTGTGCATGTAGCTGGCGACGTCGAAGTCGCCGTTCTCGTCGAGGTACTTCAGCAGGTTGATGCTGGCGAGGTTGCAGGCCGAGTTGTCGAGGTGCATGTACTCACTGCACGGGTTCGAGCCGTTGATGCGGCCCGTGTTGTGCGCGGTGTGCCACTTGTTGATGGTGGTGTCGAACTGCAGACCGGGGTCGGCGCACTCCCACGAGGCGGTGGCGATGTCGCGCCACAGGTCGCGGGCACGCACCGTGCGGACCGTCGAGCCGTCGGTGACGGCCTTCAGGTCCCAGTCGGTGTCGTCGATGACGGCCTGCATGAAGTCGTCGGTGATGCGCACCGAGTTGTTG
>SXKB01000111.1 GCA_005778215.1 Actinomycetota bacterium
CCGATGAACTGCGTGAGGATGTAGGGGTTGCCGAGACCGTCCCAGCCGAAGATGGCATCGCTGTTCTGACGCACGACGATCTGCTGCAGGTTCATCGTGCCGGCCTGGATGACCACACCCAGCACCGCGAGCACCATCGGCAACTCGTACGCGATGAGCTGACCGGCGGCGCGGAGACCACCGAGCAGCGAGTACTTGTTGGCGGAGCTCCAGCCGGCCATGAGGATGCCGAGCGTGCTGATGCTGCTGACGGCGAGCATGTAGAACACGCCGGCGTCGAAGTCGGTGAAGTAGGCGTCGGGACCGAACGGCACCACTGCGACGAGGAGGAAGGTGCTGACCAGCACCACCAGCGGGGCCATGCGGAAGATGCGCTTGTCGGCCTGGGCCGGTGCGATGTCCTCCTTCTGCAGCCACTTGCCGACCTCGGCGAACAGCTGCAACGAACCGTACGGGCCGGCCTCCATGGGGCCGAGACGGCTCTGCATGAAGCTCATCATCTTGAACAGGAACAGGTACACGATGGTGCCTGCGGGCAGCAGCACGGCCACCGTGCCACCGAGGACGCGCAGGAGCGACTGTGCCCAGTACGGAAGGTCGACAGCCAGGATCATCGGTCGATGTCTCCGAGGATGAAGTAGAGCGACGCCAGGATGGAGATGACGTCAGGGACGTACACGCCACGCAACACCCAGGGGACGATGGAGATGTTGTTGAAGCTCGCCGAGCGGATCTTCACGCGGAACGGGCCGAGATCGCCCTTGCTGACGACGTAGTAACCCATCTCGCCGAGCGGGTTCTCGGTGCTCACCCAGGCCTCGCCCTCGGGCACCTTGATGATGCGCGGCACCTTGGCCATGATGGGCCCGCTGGGGATGCCGTCGAGCAGTTGGTCGACGATGTGCGTGGCCTCGCGGGTCTCCTGCAGGCGGATCCAGCACCGGGCGAAGCTGTCGCCGTCGGGGTGGGTCCACACCTTCCAGTCGACCTTGTCGTACGCGAGCGGCAGCTTCTGGTCGCGGCGAAGGTCCCAGTCGACGCCACTGGCGCGCAGGTTGGCGCCGCTGAGGCCGTACTGCTTGGCCACGTCGGCCGGGATGACGCCGATGCCACGGAGGCGGCTCTGGAAGATCTCGTTGCCGAACAGCAGGTTCTCGATCTCGTCGCAGAAGTTGCGGAGCTTCTTCATCACCTGCTTGGTCTCGGCGATCCAGCCCGCGGGCAGGTCGTCCTTGAGGCCGCCGATGCGGTCGAAGTTCGGGTGGAAGCGGCCACCGGTGGCGCTCTCGATGAGGTTCAGCACGTACTCGCGGTCGCGGAACGCCATGAACACCGGCGTGACGGCACCGAGCTGCACGCCGAGGTCGCCGAGGAACAGCGAGACGTTGGCGATGCGCGACAGCTCGAACAGGATGGTGCGGATCCACTGGGCACGCGGCGGCGCCTCGATGTCCATCAGCTGCTCGGCCGCGAGGATGAACGGCACTTCGTTGGCGAAGCTGCCCAGCCAGTCGATGCGGTTCACGAGTGCCGTGACCTGCGGGAACGTGCGCACCTCGGTGAGCTTCTCGTAGCCACGGTGCATGTAGCCGGCGCTCGGCTCAGCCCACACCACCTGCTCGCCGTCGAGGCGCACGATGATGCGCAGCGTGCCGTGCGTGGCAGGGTGCTGGGGCCCGATGTTGAGGGTCATGCCCTCGGTCTCGAGCTCCACGTTCAGCCGGGCATCGGCAGCCTGTGCCGCGATGTAGCTGAGCTTCTGGCGATCGGCGAGATCGGTCATGACTCGTCCTCACTGTCGTCACCGGGCAGCGGTTCGACGTCGACGATGCCCGGCCACGGCTTCACGAGACGGGCGAGCAGCGGGAAGTCCTTGCGCAGCGGGTGTCCCTCGAAGTCGGTGGGCCGGTACATGTTGCGCAGATCGGGGTGGCCGGCGAAGCCGATGCCGAACATCTCGTGGGTCTCGCGCTCGTGCCAGTTGGCACCGGCGTAGACGGGCAGCCAGCTGTCGACCACGGGCTCGTCGTCGGGGACGTCGGCCTTGATGGTGACACCGAAGTGCTTGGCGATGTTGGTGACCCGGGCGAACACCTGCATGCGGGTGTCGCCGCCGGTGACGCCCTGACGGATCTCGGTGTCGCGCTCGGGCGCGGGCGCCGTGGGGTCGTCCTCGCCGCGGCCGAACGGGCTGGGCAGCCAGTCGATGGCCGAGAGGAAGCAGAAGTAGTCGCAGCCAACGGTGTCGCGCAGCACGATGCCGGCCTGGCGCCAGGCATCGGTGCGCACGCGCACCCAGACGTCGCGCTGGGGCACGACGACGCTGTCGAGCAGCGCGTCGCCGAGCGCGTCGCGCAGGGCCTGCACCACTCCTTCGCGGAGGGCGTCGCCGGGCAGTTCGGCGACGGCGGAGTCGTCACTCAACGGGGCCACCTCCCACCACGATGGGCTCGCGCACGATGGCCTTGGTGCCCTCGCCACGCCAGCGGGCGCCCATGTCCTCGTTCTTGATGCGCTGTTGCAGCAGCACCACGCCCTCGAGCAGGGCCTCGGGCCGCGGCGGGCAGCCGGGCACGTACACGTCGACGGGGATGATCTGGTCGATGCCCTTGGTGACCGAGTAACTGTCCCAGTACGGGCCGCCGCAGTTGGCGCAGGACCCCATGCTGATGACGTACTTCGGCTCGGGCATCTGCTCGTAGAGCCGCTTGATGCTGGGCGCCATCTTGTCGGTGACGGTGCCGGAGATGACCACGAGGTCGGCCTGACGGGGGCTGGCCGGCAGCGGGATGACGCCGAGGCGCATCACGTCGTAGCGCGGCGAACCGAACGCGGCACCCATCTCGATGGCACAGCACGCCAGACCCCACTGGTACACCCACAGGCTGTAGGAACGGCCCATGTTGAACAGGGTCGTGAGTGGTTTGGGCAGACGCCCCTTGTCGACAAGACCCATGTGGTTACACCCAGCGGAGGACGTTCTTGCGCCACGCGTACACGAGGCCCAGGAGCAGGACGAAGACGAAGATGGCCATCTCGGTGAGGCCGAACCAGCCGTAGCGCTCGAGTTGCGTGGCCCACGGGAACATGAACACCGCTTCCACGTCGAACACCACGAAGAGCAGGGCGAAGATGTAGTACCGCACCTGGCTCTGCGACCAGCCGTCGCCGATGGGGTTCACACCGCTCTCGTACGGGGTGAGCTTCTCGACGGATGGTTTGTTGGGCCGCACCAGGGCCGAGATCCCGAGGAGGAGGCCGGCCAGCACCAGAGCGATGGCGGCGAACCACACCACGGTGAGGTAGTCGCGCAGGAATTCGGACATCGTGCACGACGCTACTACGCCGTGTGAATCGCATCACAAATGGTGCGGTCAGGTGGGTGGCACGGTCTGGGTGGCGTCGAGCCACCACGACATCCCCGAGGCGATCTGATCCGTGGTCACACCGCTCGCGTAGAAGGCCCCGGAGCGGGCCTTGGTGCCCTGCTGGTCCTTCGCGTACTGGATGGCCTCGGCCAGATCGATGCGGAATCGATCGACCACACCGGGCTGGGTGTTGGGGCGCGTGACGCAGAAGTGCAGCGCCGACGGCTTCTGCAGACCGTTCATCCGCCACCGCCGGGAGGCCAGGAAGTCGTTGACGAGGAAGATGTCGAGCCCGCTGTCGTCGGTGGTGGTGAACGCGACGTTGAAGAACGGATCACCCAGCACGCGCATCTCGGGGAACGACCGCACGGCGTCGCTGATCTCCGCGGCGGTACGGAAGATGTCGCCCGCAATGGCCAGGTAGCCCTCACGACCGAGCGACACCATCGAGGCCCAGGCTGCGGCGATGATGCCACCCGACCGCGAGCCGCTCATGCCCGGCGAGGTGTACAGGCCGCCCGGCCAGTCGGGGACGATGAAGTACTGGAGGCGGCGCAGTTCGGGCGTGCGGTACAGCAGCACGCTGCTGCCCTTGAGTCCGAAGCCGTACTTGTGGGTGTCGGCGCTGATGGACGTGACGCCCGGCAGACGGAAGTCGAACACCGGCACGTCGTACCCGAGGTCCTGCCCCCAGGCGAGGATGAACCCGCCCAGGCAGCCGTCGACGTGCAGGTTGATGCCGCGCTCCAGCGCCAGATCGGACAACTCCTCGATCGGGTCGATGAGGCCGTGCGGATAGGTGCCGGCCGAACCGGCGAGCGCGACGGTGTTCTCGTCGACGAGGGAGCGAACCGAGGCCATGTCGGCGACGAAACGATCGGTGACCTCTGCGAGGCGCACCTCGATGCCGAAGTAGTGCGCGCCCTTCAGCAGCCCGGGGTGCGCAGTGACGGGCATCACGAGGTTGGGCGCGGTGATGCCACGCTCGCGTCCCCACTCGCGGTAGACGAGGAGGGGGTTCATCAGGCTCTCGGTGCCGCCACTGGTGAGCACGCCGCACACCGTGCCGCCTGGTACGGCACCGCCGTGCATCATGTCGGCGGTCATCGCGATGATCTCACCCTCGAAACGCGTGGCGCTGGGGTACATGTCGCGCTGGAGCACGTTGGCGTGGCTGTAGTGGCCGAACACCTCGTTGAGGAAGTGGTAGTGCGCCTCGTCGCCGGAGTAGATGGAGCCGCTGATCTTCCCCTCGTGGTACGGCGAGTCCTCGATCTCCGACATCGCTTCGATCTCGGCGAGGATGTCGGCGCGCGGACGTCCCTGCTGCGGGAAGTCGCGGACGACGGGGAAACGATCGGCGTAGGGGTACAGGCCCATGGATGGCTCCTTCAGTGGAGGGTGTGGTGAGGGTGCAGCGCTACGAGCCGGGCGAGCGCCCGGTCCATCGTGTCGCGGTTCGAGGGGTCGGGTTCGTGCACCTGTTGCACCTGCAACAGGTGGGGCACGTCGTCGAGCGAGATGCGGCCCAACTGCGCGAAGGCGAGGAACGCTGCGCCGCGGGCATTCGTGGCGCGCGGTTCCACGAGACGGTGGACGGGGCGATCGGTGGCGTCGGCCAGGATCTGGGCCCACAGCGGACTGAGCGCACCGCCGCCACCGAACCGGAGCATGGGGAAGCGGTTGCCCACGAAGGCCTCGACCGGCGGTAGCAGCCACGCGAGGTTCAATGCCACCCCCTCGAGCGTCGCACGGATGGCGTGACGTCGATCGTGGTGCAGGCCGAGCCCCACGAACGCGGCGCGCACGTCGTCGTTCGGACTGGGAGCGATGGACCCGAGCAGCCAGGGCAGGAAGAGGGCACCATCGCTACCGGGTGCGACGGTGGCGGCATCGAGGAGTGCGGTGTCGGGGCTGTCGTAGCCGAACAGCCGCTGTGCCCATTCGAACGCACGCCCTCCGAGGCCGTTCTCGGCCATCACGTAGTACCTGCCCGACACGGGGCTGGGCACACTGAGGATGCCCGACGTGATGTCGCCGCGGTGCTCGGCCAGGTGCGTGACGAGCACCGCCGTGGTGCCGAAGATGACCGAACCCGACGTCGCGTCGAGCGCGCCGGTGCCGACGGCAGAGGTGATGGAGTCGATGGTGCCGGGCACCACCGGCGTGCCGGCGGGAACGCCGAGCTCTGCGGCGGCAGCGGTGCCCACCTCACCGACCACTTCGTGCATCGGCACGAGGGGCGGCAGCTTTGCAGGGTCGAGGTGGGTGGCGGCGACGAGCTCGGGGTCGTACTCGACCGAGCCCCATCCGCGGTTGTCGCACACGAGTTGGCCGAACACCGTGGACTGCGTGGCCGTGACGCGCCCGACGATGCGGCCGGTGACGTAGTCCATCGCCTCCACCAGCACATCGGCGGCGGCATACGCCTCGGGGTGGAACCGCTGCAGCACGTGCGCGTGCGCCACGTTGTCGGACCCGCTCGGCAGCGGCATCATCCCGTGCCGTTGGAGGAACAGCATGAACGACTGGTCGTTCAGCAGGCTCCGACTGTGCCGGCCACCGCGGGTGTCCATCCACAGGATGCAGGGCCCGGTGGGCATGCCGGCCGACGTGACCGGCACGACACTCATGTACTGGCTGGTGACGGCGACCGCTGCGATCGGCGGTGTGGGCGCGACGGCGGCGAGCGTGTCACGAGCGGCCGCCACGATGGCCGACCACATCTCTCCCGGGTCCTGCTCGGCGCCACCCCCTTCCACGAACGTGGTGTGCACGGCGCGGCTGCGCCAGGCCAGGGTGTTGCCCGCCTGGTCGACGAGGGCGACCTTCGGCCCACCCGTGCCGAGATCGATGGCGAGCACGCACTCCGTCATGCGGACAGATTGCCAGGTGCTACACCATCGCCATGACTCCGGAGACGTTGTCCGCACTGATGGCGCGGGTGCCCGAGTGGCACGGCGTGGCGATCGACCTTCGTCCGCTGCACGGCGGCATCACCAACACCAACTTCGTCGCGACGGTCGGCGGCGGCCAGTACGTCGTACGCGTGCCCGGTGAACGCACCGAACTGCTGGGCATCGATCGCGCCAACGAGGTGGAGGCGGCCACACGTGCGGCTGCGCTCGGACTGTCGCCCGCGATCGTCGGCGTACTACCCGACGTGGGCACGTTGATCACCGAACTGATCCCTGGGCGCCACCTCGAGCCGGCACCGTTCGCCGAGCGGCTCGACGACGTGGTGGCGATGTTGCGCACCTTCCACGACAGTGGTCCGTTGCAGGGCGCGTTCCCCATCCACCGCGTGGTGGAGTGGCACGCGCGCGACGCCGCTGCCTACGGCGTGCTGCCACCGCCCGCGTACAACCGACTGGCGTTGCAGAGTCGGCGCATCGAGACAGCGTTCGCCGGCGCACCCTCCCCTGCCGTGCCATGCCACAACGACCTGCTGCCCGGCAACGTGCTGTTCGACGATCGGGACGGCCGGGCATGGTTGCTCGACTTCGAGTACGCCGGCATGAACGACCGCTGCTTCGACCTCGGCAACCTCAGCGTGAACTGCGGCTTCGACGCCGCTGCCGACGAGGCGTTGCTGCGCGCCTACTTCGGTGAGGTCACGCCCGCCCGCTGGGCACGCCTGCAGTTGATGAAGGTGATGAGCGAGTTCCGCGAAGGCATGTGGGCGGTGGTGCAGCAGGCCATCAGCACGCTCGACACCGACTTCGTGGCGTACGCCGACGAGCGGCTGGGCAACTGTGAACGGCTCGCTGCGTCACCCGAGTTCGAACAGTGGCTCGAGGACGCCGCCGCACCGATCGACTGAGTCAGCTCACCCACGGCCCCATGCCGGTGACGCGGTGCACCGTGAGCCGGGCCACCCGTCCGGGCGGCGGCTCGTCCATCGGCGGGAACTTCACGCCCTCGCCCATGAACCGCGGCGCAAGTGCCTGGAGCAACTCGGGTGCGCCGCCTTCGGCGACGACTGCCGTCGCACGGAGCACCGCGTAGTTCATCAGCCCGGGGCCGCTGACCCCGTCGAGTTCGAACGACACGGTGCACCGCGGATCGCGTGTCAGGTTGCGCATCTTCTGACCGCTGCCGAGGTGGGCGACGAGCAGGTCGTCGCCGTCGCGTCCCAGCCACACGACGGTGACCTGTGGCGACCCGTCGGGGTTGACGGTGGCGAGATGGCCGTGCACGCCCGCGTCGATGGCGTCCTTGAGCGACTGGTGCAGTTCCATGACCCGACGGTAACGCGAACGGGCCGACCCCCGTGTCCGAGGGCCGGCCCGTCGAGGCATCGACGATGCGGGTCAGTTCGGGTCGACGGCCCGCCCGTGCTCGACCGCGTCGAGCTCGCGCTCGATGGCACGAAGCTCCTCGGGCGTGCCCTGCACCTTCGGCCCGGTGAACCACTTCTTGCCGCTGAACTGCCAGTACAGCACCACGAACAGCGCTGCAGCCAGGATCAGCGGCCCGGTGAAGTTGAAGTTGTTCACCTTGTAGAACCCGCTCGGATTGCCGTCGGCGTCGAGGATGTTGTTGTCATCGCCCCAGATGGGCCAGAACGGCCAGAACAACGGCGCCACGAAGAGGATCGAGATGAATCCGATCCACACGAGACTGGTCCACCCGACGAGCTTGTGGTGCCCCTTCAGGTTCCAGGGCCCCACCTGGAAGTCGGGGTTCTTCAGGCGCAGGTAGATGGGGATCGCGTACGAGATGTACAGACCGATCACGCAGATACCGGTGAGTGCGAAGAACGCCGTCGAATAGCCGCCCTTCTGGTAGAGCGACAGCGTGCCGACCGCGGCTGCGAGCGCCACGCCCAGCCACACCGAGTTCGTTGGGGTACGCGTCTTCTTGTTGATCTTGTGCCAGATCTTCGAACCGGGCAGCGCGCCATCACGGCTGAATGCGTAGATCATGCGGCTGTTCGCCGTGACCGATGCAAGGCCGCAGAAGAACTGACCGACGATCGCGATGAAGACCAGCATCTTCGCCAGTCCGGAGCCCAGTGCGAAGTCGAAGAGTCGTGGCGCCGCGTTCACGAGGAACGCATCGCCTTCGCCGCCGAACGCGATCGCCACGTACGAGTCGACGTCGTCCTCCGGCGGCAGTGCCGCAATCATGGCGAGGTTCATCACCAGGCCGGCGATGGCCGAGATGTAGATGGATCGGACGATCGCCTTGGGCGCCTCGGTGCGAGCACCGACGGTCTCTTCGCTCACGTGAGCCGAAGCATCGAAGCCAGTGATGGTGTACTGCGCGAGCAACAGGCCGAGGCAGAACAGGTAGACCGTCACGAACATGCCCCCGGTCCAACCGGTGAGGCCTTCGGGCGCCCGGTCGAACGCACCCGAGATGCCGCGGGAGTTGCTCGGTGCGATGAACAGCACCGCGGCGATGACGACCACGCCCACCACGTGCCACCACACGCTGATGTCACCGAAGATCTTCACCAGGTTCACGCTGAAGGTGTTGAGCAGACCGTGCACCGCGAGCACGACCAAGTAGATGATGAAGATGTTCGTCGAGGTGAGTTCGAAACCGTCGTCGAACATTCGGATGAAGTAGCCGATGAAGATCGACAGCGCATAGTCGACGCTGGCGATCACGCCGATCTGGCCGAACAGGTTGAAGTAGCCGGTGAACCAACTCCACGCGGCAGCGTTCTTCCGGGCCAGTTTCGCCGACCAGTAGTAGAGCCCACCCGCGGTGGGATACGACGAGCAGATCTCGCCCATCGCCATGCCCACGAGCAGCGCGAAGAAGCCGACGATGATCCACCCCATGGTGATCACACGCGGACCCGCGGTGACCATGCCGAGCCAGAAGCTCGTCATGCCACCGGCCAGGATCGAGATGATCGAGAAGCTGATGGCGAAGTTGCTGAACGTACTCATCCCGCGATGCAGTTCCTGGGCGTAGCCCAGGCTGTGCAGATGCTCGCGGTCTGCGTCATGGGAATGATCCATGACTGACCCCCTTTGTGGCTCGGAAACGAACGACCCTTCGGCCTCCACTTCCCCCACGGAGGTCAACGAGTCGAGCGCGTTCCTAGCACGTCGACGAACTCGCCGTGGACGATGGTCTCGCAGAACCAGTCGACGAGGCGTTCGGCGTTCGGGCGGCTGTGACCCACCGACGCCTTCGTGGTGGCGATGAGTTCCTCGGGACTCGACCCGATGCGCAGCAGTTCCTGCTCGCCGAAGCCAGTGGCCCACCGACGGATGACGCCTTCGTGCACCTCGGGGTGGAACTGGGTGCTGAACATGCGGCCCAGCTGCCAGGCCTGCGGCCCCGACGCGGTGCGTGCCAACTCGGTGGCGTGCGGCGGCACCGTGACGACGTCGTAGTGCCACTCCATCCACGGCCCTGCGGCGATGACGTCGGGGATGTCGGTCTCCACGTCCTGCCAACCGATCTCGGCGATCTCGGCCTTGTGGGCGTCACCGCCGAACGCATGCGCCATCACCTGGTTGCCGAAGCAGATGCCGAACACCGGCACGCCCCGATGGGCCGCCTCGTGCAGCACGGCCACTTCGGCGTTCACCTTGTCGGCCACGTCGGGCCAGTAGACGCTCCACTCGCTGCCGAGCAGCAGCACGAGGTCGTGGCCGTCGAGCGACGGCCAGTCGCCCGGCGTCTCGCGGTGGCACTCGTCGAACGCGTAGCCGTGTTCACGGAAGCGTTCGCCGATGAAGCCGGGGTCGGCGTCGGCCGCGTTGGCGATGAGCAGAGCACGCATTCCGGTAACGGTACCCGGCAGCTCAGGTGGCGAAGAAGACGTTCTTCAGCTCGGTGTAGTGGTCGAGCACGTGCATGCTGTGCTCGCGACCGAGGCCACTCTGCTTGAAGCCACCGAAGGGCGTGCTGTAGCGCACCGACGAGTTCGAGTTCACGCTCAGCGTGCCCGCCTCCATGGCGCGCACGACGCGGATGGCCTTCGCGCCGTCCTGGGTCCACACCGAGCCCGAGAGGCCGTAGTCGCTGTCGTTGCAGATGCGGATGGCGTCGGCTTCGTCGTCGAACGGGATGACCACGACGAGCGGACCGAACACCTCCTCGTGGCACACCGGATGGTCGTACTCGGGGGTGGCGATCATGACCGGGTGCCAGTAGCCCGGGCCACTGGGCGCTTCGCCCGTGAACACGGTCTCGAGGCCGTCGGTGTAGCGGCGCACCCGAGCGAGGTGATCGGCCGTGACGAGCGGGCCCATCGCAGTGTCGGGATGCATCGGGTCGCCCACGGTGAAGGCCTTCGCCGCGTCGATGAACATCTCCATGAACTCGTCGTAGGCACTGCGCTGCACCAGCACACGGCTGCGCGCGCAGCAGTCCTGGCCCGAGTTGTCGAACACGGCACCGGGGGCCGAGGCCGCGGCCTTCGCGAGATCGGCGTCGGCGAACACGATGTTCGCGCTCTTGCCGCCGAGTTCGAGGGTGAGCCGCTTCACCTGATCGGCGCAGCCCTGCATCAGCCGCTTGCCCACTGCAGTGGAACCGGTGAAGGCCACCTTGCGCACGTCGGGATGCTCGACCAGTCGCCAGCCGACGGTGGCACCCGGGCCGACCACCACATTGAGCACACCCTCGGGGATGCCGGCCTCGAGCGCCAGTTCGCCGAGCCGCATCGAGGTGAGCGGCGTGATCTCCGCAGGCTTCAACACCGCGGTGTTACCGGCCGCCAGGGCGGGGCCGATCTTCCACGACGCCATCAGCATCGGGAAGTTCCACGGCGTGATGAGGCCCACCACACCGAGCGGCTCGTGGAACGTGACGTCGATGCCTCCGGCCACCGGGATGGACGAGCCGGTGTGCTTCTCGACGGCGCCGGCGAAGTAGTGCAGCACGTCGCTGACGGCATTCGCACACCAGCGCGCGCTGCCGATGGGCATGCCCATGTTCTGGGTCTCGAGCAGCGCGAGCTCCTCCACGTGGTCGGCCACCTTGTCGGCGAACCGGCGCAGCAGTCGCGATCGGTCGGCGGGGCTGACGGCACGCCACGCGGGCGACGCGGCCTTCGCCTTCGCCACTGCACGATCGACGTCGTCGACCGTGGCGTGAGGGAGTTCGCGGATGACCTCTTCGGTCGCGGGGTTGCGGAGGACGAGCATCTCAGGCACGAGTTGGAGGGTAGCGGGCGCGGTTCGGACAGAATGAGAGCGATGAGCACACCGCCGCCCCTGATCGCGCTGTGCGCCCGCACCCTCACGTTCTCCGACGAGGGCAAGCGCGACGCCTTCAGCAGCAGCCAGCCGTACAGCCGCGCCGTCGCTCGCGCCGGTGGCGTGCCCGTGTTGGTGCCGCCCATCAAGGAGCTGGCGAAGAACGCACTCACGGTGCTGCAGCACTTCGACGGCGTGCTGCTGCCCGGCGGCGGCGACGTCGACCCTCGCCGGTACGGGCAGGAACCCGACGACGACACCCTGTATGGCATCGTGCCGGCGCACGACGATCTCGACATCGCTGTCTGCCTCGCCGCCATCGAGCTCGACCTGCCGATGCTGGCACTGTGCCGTGGCATGCAGGTGTTGAACGTGGCACTCGGCGGCACGTTGGTGCAGGACATCGGGAACAGCGACCACTGGATGCGAGAGCACTCCGTGCAGCTAACCCCCGAGAGCAAGCTGGCACTCGCAGCCGGCACCACCGACCTCGAGCACTGCCATTCGGTGCATCACCAGGGACTCGGCGAGCTGGCCGAACCGCTGGTGGCGTGCGGGTGGGCGCCCGACGGTCAGCTGGAAGCAGTCGAGCTGCCGACGGCGTCGTGGGTGGTGGGCGCGCAATGGCACCCCGAGGACACCGCCACGCACAAGCCACAGCAGCAGGCCATCTACGACGAGTTGGTGCGGCGTGCGGCGGCGCGAGCTGCGGGCACTGCCTAGGCTGCGCACGTGCATCCCCTCGTCCTCATCGTCGGTCGCATCTCGCCCGAGGCGAAGGGCGTGCGCGGCGAGCCGTTCGCTGCCGGCCGGAAGTACTTCGAGTCGGTGGCCCGCGCCGGTGGGACGCCGCTGATGCTGCCGCCCATCGTGTCGCTCGTCGACGAGATCCCCGATCTGCTGCGGCGTGTCGACGCCGTGGTGCTGCACGGTGGCGGTGACATCCATCCCCGCCACTACGGGCAGGAGCCCACGGCCGAGCAGCTGTACGGCATCGTCACCGAACACGACGAGGTCGAGCTGGCCGTGGTGCGTGCTGCGATCGAGCTCGATGTGCCGACGCTGGCCATCTGTCGCGGCATGCAGGTGCTGAACGTGGCCATGGGCGGCACGCTGCAGCAGGACATCGGCAACGAGAACCACTGGTTCGAGTACACGCCCGTGTCGCTCGCCCCCGGCTCACGCATCGCGGCGGCC
>SXKB01000112.1 GCA_005778215.1 Actinomycetota bacterium
CCGAGGTTGCCCTCCTGGATGAGGTCGAGCAACGGCAGACCGGAGGCCTGGTACTTCTTCGCGATGGAGACCACGAGGCGCAGGTTGCTCTGCACGAACGCGCGCTCGGCGTCCTCGCCCTCTCGGGCCTGACGGCGGAGTTCGCGCTTGCGGGCGGCGGTGAGATCCTTCGCCGTGTCGAGCTCGGCGATGGCGGCCTTGCCGGCCTCGATCTGCTTCGCGAGCCGGACCTCGTCGTCCTTGGTGAGCAGCGTGTACTGACCGATGTCGGTCAGATACAACCGGACGAGATCTTCCTCGTCGCGTTCCACGCGGTCTTTCGCCACGGTGTCTCCTCGATCCCTTGAACGTTCACCACCAACCCGAGCGGGCGAGTCGGTGATTTCGGTCACGATACCGACGAGGTCAAGCCCCCCAACCCCTCCGTGCACAGATTCACAAGGGTCCCCCTCCGTGGGTGGCGAAGGCTGACGACTAAGGTCGCTCTTCGTGGCCGCCGAACCGGATCCGAGCGTCGAACTCGCCATCGTCACCATGCGCTTCGATGCCGCCGACCCCGCGTCGCTGCTGGCCGTGCTGTCGAAGTACGTGGTGCTGACGCGGATGGAACCGGGGTGCCGCAACGTGGACCTGTGCGCCTCGTACACCCAGCCGGGCCGCTATCTGCTCATCCAGAAGTGGGACTCCACCGATGCCCAGCGGGCGCACTTCGACAGTCCGATCATGGTGGAGATGGCCAAGAGCTGCGCCGGTCTGCTGGCGGCCCCGCCCGACATCGACCTGTGGGACGGCCCGAGCGCGCACGACCTGCGCTGATGCCGGCGCTGCGGTAGCCTCGCGGCGAGTCCGCTCGACCCGGAGGTCCCCCGATGGCGAACCCGCTGCTGAACGACAAGAAGGCCAACGAGGTGGCTGCGGCCACCAAGGCCGGCTGGGGCGCACCCGACCCCGCCACCCGCCAGACCACCATCGACGACGGTCCCATCAGCCCGTGGGACAGCGCGAAGCGCATGACCGTCGGTGGCACGGCCACGGCGACCGGTGTGCTGCTCGTGCTGCTCATCGCTGCCGCCACCTACGGCTGGATGAACACCGATGTCAACGCGGCGGGTTCGTGGAACCTGCCGATGATGGCCATCGTCGGCATCATCGTCGGCTTCGTGTGCGCCATCGTGGTGGCGTTCAAGCCCGCCCTCGCCCGCATCCTCGGCCCCATCTACGCGATCGGTGAGGGCGTGTTCCTCGGCGCCATCTCGCGTGCGTACAACGAATTCCAGAGCGGCATCGTGGTCCAGGCCGTCGGCGCCACGCTCGGCGTGTTCGCCGTGATGCTGGTGCTCTACAACACCCGCATCATCAAGGTCACCAGTCGATTCCGCCGCAACATCATCATGGCCACCATCGGCCTCGGCGTGTTCTACCTGGTGTCGTTCGTGCTCAGCCTGTTCGGTGTCACGGTGCCGTTCATCAACGACGCCTCGCTGCTCGGCATCGGGTTCAGCATCTTCGCCGCCGGCCTGGCCGCGATGAACCTCGCGCTCGACTTCGACCTCATCGAGCGTGGCTCGAAGGAGGGCTGGCCGAAGCAGATGGAGTGGTTCTGCGCATTCGGTCTGCTCATCACCCTGGTGTGGCTGTACCTCGAGCTGCTGCGCCTGCTCGCCAAGCTCAACCGCAACTGAAACGCTGCCGGGTTGCCCCATCCCGTGCCCACGCCCACCCGCCCGGGACTCCCCAGGGAGTTTTCTCGCTCGTAGTGATCGTGCCGGTGCCGAGCGCACGGATCGGGCACTCGGCGCTCCCTGTTGTCGCGAGGGTTTCCTGCACCCCAGGTGCGGACGAAACCAGCGACGGCGGACGATCATCGGGACCCGGGCATGCCCAGAACCACACCGGGGTCGTTCTGGGCATGCCCAGAACGCGAACCGAGCCGCAGCGACGCGCGAGAGGACCGACCAACCCTCGGCGGGCACTCGCCCCGCTCTCCGTCAGCACTTCTCCTGACGACCTTCAGAGAGAGCGCTGACACAGACCCGACCAGCGGCCTGCAGATCTGCGCTTGCTCACCGGACGCAGGCAAGGCACAGTTCCATGCAGATGCGCCTCGCAACTGATGCGCCCGAGGACTTCTTGCGCGTGGCCCCGAACGAGACGATCCGATTTGCGCAGGCCGACGCTCCCTTGACCGACTTCGAGCTTCGCGTTCGGGCAGTAGGCGATCCCTCTTCCACGACCGTCACGACACCGACACGTGCGGCGGTGTCCGTGGAGGGTGGCCTCTGTCCCGGATAGCCCAGAGCTGCCTGATGTGCTCGCTACCGATCACTTCGTATTCGTGACGCGTTGGTTCGCTGCCCTGTCACTGCCGCCACCGCTGTCAGGGATTCCGCCGGCCGTAGCGGCCGGAATTCCTGCCTGTAGGCGGGGCGACCGCTCCCGTCAGAGGGTGCGGAGGAATCCCAGCAGCGCGTCGTTGAACGCCTGCGGGGTCTCCTGCTGCACCCAGTGGCCCGCAGCCGGGATGATGGTCTCGCCGCGATAGTCGGGCAACAGGTTGCGCATCCGCTCGGGGCCCGAAGGATCCATCAGTCGCACCACGTCGACGTCGCCGGTGATGAAGTAGCTCGGCATGGCCAGGCGATCGGCGCCGAGGCCGTTCACCACGACCGCGTTGGCGTCGAGATTGCGGTACCAGCTCACCGGGCCGAAGAAACCGCTGTGCGCGAACTCGGTGGCGTACACGTCGAGGTCGGCGGCGGTGAGCCACGGGCCCTCCGGCCCCATGTACGGCAGCACGGGCGGTTCGTTCATCATCGTGAGGAAGCCCGTGCCCTCCATGGGCGGCAGCTCGGTGGGCATCTCGCGTCCGGCGGTGGCCTCACCCGACGCGCCGTACAGCACCGCGGCCATGGTGGTGCGCGCGTCGGCGCCCAACTCGGCCTCGGGCGGCCCCACCTGCTGGAAGTAGAGGATGTAGAAGAACCGGTCGCCGTACACCATGCGCATCAACTGCGTGGGCGGGCCGGGCCACTCCACGTACGGCACGCTCACGCCCACCACGGCCTTCACCCGTTCGGGCCGCAGGCGGGCGGCCTCCCACACCACGATGGATCCCCAGTCGTGGCCGACGAAGATCGCGTCCTGCTTGCCGAAGTGGTCGAGCAGACCGAACAGGTCACCGGTGAGCTGCTCGATGCCGTACGCCGTCACCTCGGTGGGTGCCGTCGAGTGGCCGTAGCCGCGCTGGTCGGGGGCGATGACGTGGTAACCGGCGTCGGCGAGCGGCTGCATCTGGTGCCGCCAGCTGTGGGCCAGTTCGGGGAAACCGTGGCTGAGCACCACGGTGGGGTTGGCGGGGTCGCCCGCCTGGTGCACGACGAGGTCGACATCGCCCACGGTGATGGTGCTGACGGAAGGCTGGCTCATGACGGGGTTCCGGCTCCTTCGAGGCTGACGGTCTCGAGCTCACCCCAGGTGAGCCCGTCGGAGGCCCAGATGCGTTCGAACGCCGCATCGGCCACATCGGTGAATCCGTGGCGGTTGCGGAAGTTGTACTTCCACCGCTGCTGGTTCACGGGCACGCCCATGCGTGCGAGGCGTCCTACGCAGTACGTCTCCCACGCGGCGATCTGCCGCAGGCTGAGCTCGTCGTCGGCGGGTGCTTCGCCGAACCCGCCGCTGATGCGATCGCGGGCACGGAGCAGCGCGCGGCCGAGGTTGGCCGTGGTGGCCTCGTCGCTCTGCTGACGCGGTTTGCGCGAATCCTCGAACGCGCCGCTCTCCACGCGCACGGTGATGGTGTCACCGATCTCGGTGCGCACGCGACCGAGGGGCGTGGTCTCGTCGACCTCGACGTGCACCGGCCGGTCGATGCCCAGCACCTCGAGCAAGCCGTCGCCGATGCGGCGGATGAGCTCCGCGTCGAAGTCGACGAACGAGAAGTTGGCCGGGGTGACGCTGACGGTCATGACGCGCTGAACTGCTCGACGGCCTCGGCCTGCGCCTGCCGAGCGAACGCCTTGCGCTCCTCGAGGGCACGCAGGCTCACGTCGGCGATGTCCTCCACCTCGTCGTCGCTGAAACCCGCGAGCTCGCGGAAGCGGCGGGCGAGACCGATGGGCGACTCCTGGCTGTCGCTACGGGTGCCACCGAAGCTGAAGATCTTGTCGACCACGCTCTGGAACTCGAGCGCCTTCTTGCGCCGCTCGGGGTCGTTCTCGGTGATGCGCCGCAACCAGTCGCTGCCCATCTTCACGTGGGTGACCTCGTCGGCGAGCATCCAGTCCTCGCAGAACTCGAGGAACGGGTCGCCCGCGATGTCGCCGAACTCCTTCATCGTGGTGAACACGTCGATGGCCAGGCCTTCGAGCGCTCGGTTCACGCCGGCGAGACGCAGCACCGGGTCGGTGCTGCACGCGGCCTCGAACAGCACCGTGTTCTCGGCGTACTGACCGATCTCGGTACCCATCCACTCGCTGAGCTTCACGCTGATCTCCACGTGGCGGGCTTCGTCCCACGCCTGGCGGGCCATGTCGAGCTTCAGCGCGAACGGGGCCTCGGTGCCGGTCTCGAAGTCGTGGCACGTGCGGCCGGCGCCCTCGAGCGCCTGGATCTCGCCGACGAAGATGCCGTGCATCAGGCTGCGTGCCGCGTCGCTGGCGTCGGCCCGCGAAGGCTGCAGCCGGTTGGTCTTGGGGCGCTTCTCCTCGGTGGCGATGAGCGCACTGCGCGGATCAGCCTGGCTCTGCTTCATCGTGATCTGGTTGAAGCGGCTGTCGCGGGCCAGGCTGTCGACAGGGAAGAACTTGCGCATCAGTTGCCTCCGATGGAGCCGGGGCCGGCGATGCCGCCGGCCGCGAGGATGAGTTTCTCGAGCTTCGCCTGATGGGCCGCCGCACGGTCGACCTCTTCGGGTGTCTCGATGAGCGACTGCAGCATCATCTCGCCGTCGCGCCAGTCCTCGAACTCGTCCTGGAGGGCCAGCTTCAACGTACGGATGGTGGGTGCGTCGGTGATCTCGCTCGTGTTGTTCATGTGGAACGTGTACGCCGAGATGAAGTGCGGGATGAACACGCGGTACACGCCCACGAGCTTCTCGATCGTCAGCTCGGGTGCCTCCGGCTCGGTGAGTGCGGCGACGAACTGCACCATCGCGTCGTTGGCCGGCTGGGTGAGTCGGTCGGGGTTCATCTCGCGCAGTTCGGGCAGCCGCTTGTGCCACAGCTCGGCATGCCAGGCGTGGTGGTAGCAGTGCGTGCCGAGGCGCATCTTCACGTCGAGCTCGGGCACCGTGGCCACCCAGCCGCCGAGCGCCTCGAACAGCTTCATCTCGGCCCACTTGTAGTTGCCGACGCGACGCGCGGTCTCCTCGACGTCGAAGAGCCCCGGCAGTTGGCGCCGGTCCCACGGCGCGAATGGTGCTCTCGGCTTGTACGGATCGGCCACGGAATTCCCCCTCCGGCAACGAACGTGCGGTGGGGGAACCCTAGTGGAGGGTCGGTGAGCGTTCCGTCGTCGGAGCGACGCCCGGCGACCGGTGTGCGCAGGTCAGACGCGGCGCGCGGTGGGGTGCTGCTCGAGCAGTTCCACCGGCAGCGGTTCGCCGGTCACTTCGTCGGTCCAGTACGTGCCGGCGTCGAGCCGAGCCAGGGCCACTTCGACGTCGGCCAGATCGCGCTCGACCGCGTCGAGGTCGAGCGGGGCGAGCGCAGGGGTGGGTTCCGCAGCGGGATCATGGTCGGACACGCAGGGGAGGCTACCGTTCGGTCGTGGCGCAGGTTCGGTTGGATCACATCTCGAAGACCTTCGCGAGCGGCGACGACCAGGTGCGCGCGGTCGACGACGTGACGCTGGACATCGAGCATCACGAGTTCATGATCCTGCTCGGCCCGTCGGGCTGCGGGAAGAGCACCCTGCTGCGCGTCGTCGCCGGTCTCGAGGACCCCACCGCCGGCGACGTGTACATCGGCGACCGGCGCGTGAACGACGTGGTGCCGAAGGAACGCGACATCGCGATGGCGTTCCAGCGTTACGCCCTCTACCCGCACAAGACCGTCGCGGCGAACATCGAGTTCCCGCTGAAGGTGCGTGGTGTCGGGCGGGCCGAGCGGGCTGCCGAGGCGCTGCGAGCGGCCGAGGTGCTCGGCCTCGAGCACCACATGAAGCGCAAGCCGGGCCAGCTCAGCGGCGGCCAACGGCAGCGTGTCGCCTTGGCGCGAGCCATCGTGCGCAACCCCGCCGTGTTCCTGATGGACGAACCGCTCAGCAACCTGGACGCCAAGCTCCGTGGCGACACACGCGCCGAACTGGTCGACCTGCATCGGCGTATCGACAGCACGTTCATCTACGTCACCCACGACCCGGTGGAGGCGATGACGATGGGCAGCCGCGTCGCAGTGTTGAACGAAGGTCGACTGCAACAGGTGGGCACGCCGCAGGAGGTGTACGACCGCCCGGCCACGGCGTTCGTGGCGCAGTTCATCGGCACGCCGCCCATGAACCTGCTGCCCGCCGGACTGTGGGGCAGCGACACCGTGCAGGTGGGCATCCGTCCCGAACACCTGCGGCTGGTGCCCGGCGGCCCGCTGCACGCCGTGGTCCGTCAGGTCGAGCACCTCGGTCACGAGGTGCTGCTGTTCGCCGACGCCAACGGCACGCGGCTCGTGTCGCGCATCGACCCGAACTCGTTCGTGCCCGAGGTGGGCGACCCGGTGGCGTTCGACGCCGAGCCCGGCCGACTCCACCGGTTCCACCCCGAGTCGGGGGAGCGCATCGAATGAAGCGCCGCCTGCGCGACGTGCCCTGGGCGGTGGTGATGCTGCTGCCCAGTGTCGTGCTCATCGCGGTGTGGACCGTGTACCCGTTGGTGAAAGCCGTGCAGAACGGGCACCTGCGGTGCGACGTCACGGGCACCAAGTGCATCGACGCCGGATGGGGTCGCTACTGGGACGTGTTCATCAGTGCCGAGTTCCAGCACGCCCTGGGCGTGTCGCTGAAATTGATGGCGCTCACGGTGCCGGCAGGACTGGTGTTGGGCGTCGGTCTCGCCGTGCTGGCCGACAAGCATCTGCGCGGCATCGGCATCTTCCGCACCATCTTCTCCAGCACCGTCGCCACCAGCGTGGCCGTCGCCAGCCTGGTGTGGTTCGTGCTGCTGCAGCCGCAGATCGGTGTGTTCGCCGACCTGTTCAGCGGCTGGTTCCCCGTGCTGAAGAACCCCGGTCTGCTCAACGACCCGGGCACGGCGCTGCTCGCCGTGGCGTTCAGCAGCATCTGGGCCAACCTCGGGTTCACGTTCATCATCGTCACCGCTGCGCTGCAGAGCGTGCCGCGCGACCTGTACGAGAGCGCCTACGTCGACGGCGCCGGCAACGTGCGCCGGTTCACCAACGTCACGCTGCCGATGATCGCTCCCACGCTGCTGTTCGTCACCGTGGTGCTCACCACTCGGGCACTGCAGACGTACGGCGAGATCGCGTTGCTCACCGGTGGTGGCCCGAACCCCGAGAAGAGCACCACCACCATCCCGTACCTCATCTACGGCCGCAACTCCATCATCAGTGGCGACCTCGGCACCAAGTCGGCCGCCGCGGTGCTGTTGTTCGTGCTGTCGCTGGCGCTGGCGCTGGTGCAGTTCCGTGGGCTCGACAAGCGGGTGCACTATGGCCGCTGACACGGTGCGCGGCGTCCGCAAGGTGGGCCGCTACACGCTGCTGGTGGTGCTGGCCGTGATCGTGCTGTTCCCCATCTACGCGGTGGTGCTGCAGGCGCTGAAGACCGGCCCCGACTCGCTCGACCACCCGCGTTCGCTGCTGCCGGTCGACCTCACGCTCAGCACCATCAAGGCCGCCTGGACCCAGGGCAACCTCGGACGTCTGCTCATGAACAGCGTGTTCGTGTCGGTGATGGTCACGCTCGGCGTGGTGCTCACCAGCCTGCTCGCGGCGTACGCGTTCGCGTTCCTGCAGTTCCCGTTGAAGGGCCCGATCTTCGTGCTGTTCCTGGCCACCATGCTGGTGCCGGCCGAAGTCACCGTGGTCATCAACGAACGCACCGCCGACTCGCTCGGCTGGATCAACAGCTACCAGGGGCTCATCGTCCCGTCGCTCGCCAGCACGTTCGGCATCTTCCTGGTGCGACAGGTGTTCCTGCAGTTGCCCGGCGAACTGCGTGAGGCCGCGGCGCTCGACGGTGTGGGCCACGTGCGGTTCCTGTGGGAGGTGGCGGCGCCGCTCTCTCGTCCTACGCTGGGAGCGCTGGGGTTGTTCACCTTCCTCGGTACCTGGAACGCCTATCTCTGGCCGTCCCAGGTCATCCGTGGCGATCGGGCCCACGAGACCGTACAGATCGGCCTCGAGCGTCTGAAGAACAACGACATCAGCAAGATCAATCTGGTGACAGGAGGACTCGTCGTGGCTGCCCTGCCGATCTTCATCATGCTGGTGCTGTTCCAGCGCCAACTCGTGCGCGGTCTCACCGCGGGGGCGGTGAAGGGCTGATGCGCACTCGTCCCACCCGCGTCGCCGTCGCGTTCGCCGCCCTCACCCTCGTCGCCGCCTGCAGCGGTGGCGGCAGCATCACCGACTCGGGCGACACGCAGCCGCCCGCCGGCGAGAGCACGGTCGCCGACACCGGCGGCGAGACCACCGTGGCCGAGAGCACCACCTCGGTGCCGGCCGACAGCCTTCCCGACTGCCCCACCGACGCGCTCGCCGATGCCACCGGCACGACGGAGATCACGTTCTGGCACGGCATGAGTGGCCCGTTGGGCGAGGAACTCACCCGCCTCACCGACGCGTACAACGCATCGCAGGACAAGGTGAAGGTGTCGCTGGTGCAGGGCTCGTACGAGGAGACCGCCGACAACTACTACCAGGCATCCGCCGACGACCGTCCCGACATCGTGCAGCTCCCCGAGTACCAGGTGCAGGCCATGGTCGACACGGCCAGCGCCATCCCCGTCGGGAAGTGCCTCGAGGCCAGTGGCTTCGACACCTCCGCCTTCCTGCCCACTGCCCTGCAGGCGTACAGCACCGCTGGTGTGCAGTGGGCGATGCCGTTCAACATCTCGAACCCCGTGCTCTTCTACAACAAGCGCGTGTTCGAGGCAGCCGGCCTCGATCCGAACACGCCGCCCGCCTCGCTCGAGGAGATGCGCTCGATGAGCCAGCAGATCGTCGAGTCGGGCGCCGCGAAGTTCGGTCTCTCGCTCGAGAGCGGGTTCGACTCGGGTGGCGGCTGGTACGTCGAGCAGTGGTTCGCGAAGGCGCAGGAGTTCTACGTCGATGGCGACAACGGCCGCACCACCCGCGCCACCAAGGTGCTCTACAACAACCAGACCGGCGTCGACCTGCTCACGTTCCTGCAGCAGATGCTGAACGACGGCCTTGCGGTCGACGTGGGCGACAACAGCCAGACCGGGTACGACAACCTGTTGAAGATGGCCGATCAGACCGAGCCCGCGGCGATGACCATCAACACGTCGGCATCGCTCGGCCCGGTGCTCGCGGTGCTCGGCAGCGGCCAGTTCCCCAACATCAACGCGAACGACGTGGGCGTGGGGCCGATGCCCGGTCCCGACGGGGCGCCCGGTGCGCTCATCGGTGGTGCGGCGCTGTGGATGGTCGACTCGGGTGACGACGTCAGCACGGCGGCCACGTGGGACTTCCTCACCTACCTGGTCGGCGCACAGGTGCAGAGCGAGTGGGCGGTGGCCACCGGCTACGTGCCCAACCGCACCGACGCACTCGACCTCGAGCCGTACAAGGGCACTGTGGCTGCCGATCCGCGGTTCGCCGTGGCGTACCAGCAGCTGCTCGACACCCCCGACGCCCCCACCTCCGCGGGGCCGGTCGTGGGCCCGCTCCGGCAGATCCGGTCGGTGCTCGCCACGGCCGTGGCCGCGGTGTTCAACGGTGAGGACGTGCAGACCGTGCTCGACGCCGCCGCCGAACAGGCCAACGGCCTGATCGCCGACTACAACGCCCGCAACTGACCCGCTCGATGCGGCGCCGGGTTTCTGGGCGTGATTCGTCCCAGAACGGCTTCTGGCGCTGATCCGTCCCGGATTCCGGGACGGATCTCAGCCAGAAGCGGCGGCGATGGCCTCGGGTGCCCACTCGCGAAGCACGCGCCAGAGCTGTTCGGCCACCTTCTCCGGCTGCGCGCGCAGCCGCCGCCAGGTGATGTGGACGATCACGTAGCCCGCTGCAGTGAGGTCGACGTTGCGGATGCGATCGAACTCGAACTGGTCGCGGTCGAGTCCGTGCGTCTTCCATCCGTCGCACTCGATGATGATGCGAGTGCCGGCGATGATGAAGTCGACTTCGTAACCCTGCACGACGGGGTGGAACACGACCCGGGGTAGGCGTTGCTCGCGCACGAGCGCTGCCATTCGGTCCTCCAACTCGGAGTCAGGTGGGAGTTCTTCGTCGATCCAGCGCTCGAGCGCAGATCGCAGCGCGGTCACGCCGTGTCGACCCTGTCGAGCGTGGCGGACGAGTGCACTGCGGATCGCAGCGGGAGATGCCACCTTTGCCGACATCACGGCGATCAGCGCGTCGTAGACGCTGGGCTCGTCGACCGCACCGAGGTCGAGCAGCATCCGCATCGGGTTCGTGGTGGGCACCGCGCTCCGAACCGCCGGGCGGAGGTCGGCGAGGTCGCGTGGCCGATGGACGATCACGCCGTCCGGCGTCGAACCGCGCGACCGCCGTGGCACCAACACCTCGAGGGGATCATCGACAGGCCGCTCCACACCCCAGCACCGCGCGGACGTCCGGTGTGACGTCATCGCGTCCGGACCGACGGCCCACGCGGCGGCAAGCGCACGTTGTTCGAACGTGGACGGCGATCCCCACAGGCGGGCGACCCCGGGGTAGAGGTGTTCGAGGTGCGCGCTGTCCAACGCTCGGTACCAACTGCTGCGACTGACGCCGAGCCGTTGTGCGTCGCGGACAGTGATCAGTCCGTGGTGTCGGGTGGCGAAGCGGTCAAGTGCATCGAGTCTCACGCCCACACTGGGCACGGCGGGACGCGTCGATCGGCAAATCAGGCCCTTCTGGCAGCGTTCCGTCCCGGATTCCGGGACGGAACGCTGCCAGAAGCCGATTCGGGACGGATCACGCCCAGATGCCGGGGGCGGGTAGCGTGGCCGTCATGGCTTACCCCTTCCCGGCCCTCGACGGGTCTGCACCGAAGACCCAGCAGTTCAACGACACGCCCGAGTTCGGCATCGACACGTCGAAGCGGTACACGGCCACCATGGACACCAGCATGGGCACCATGGTCATCGCACTCGACGCCATCAACGCGCCGATCACGGTGAACAACTTCGTGTTCCTCGCCGGGTACAAGTACTACGAAGGCGTCATCTTCCACCGCATCATCCAGGGCTTCGTGTGCCAGGGCGGCGACCCCACCGGCACCGGCCGTGGCGGCCCCGGCTATCGCTTCCAGGACGAGCCGGTGAAGCAGCGCTACCAGATCGGCTCGTTGGCCATGGCCAACGCCGGTCCCGACACCAACGGCAGCCAGTTCTTCCTCATCAGCGGTCCCAGCGGCGTCGGTCTGCCGCCGCAGTACAACCACTTCGGCCAGGTCGTGAAGGGCCTCGAGGTCGTCGACGCGATGGAGAAGGTGCCCACCGGTCACGGCGATCGTCCGAAGACCGACGTGGTCATCAACTCGGTCACCATCACCGTCGCCGACTGAACACCGTCGTGGCCGTCGAGCGTCTGTCGCTCGCACAGGCGCGACGCATCGCGCTCGCCGCACAAGGCTTCACCGATCCGCGCCCCACGGGCCGCGTCGACCGTCGCCACCTTCGCCGCGTCCTCGACCGGATGGGGCTCATCCAGATCGACTCCGTGAACGTGCTGGTGCGCAGCCAGGAGCTGCCGCTGTTCGCGCGGCTCGGCCCGCACCCGCGGTCGCTCATCCACGACGCCACCGTCGCGGGCGACCTGTTCGAGTACTGGGTGCACGAGGCCAGCCACGTCCCCACCCGTCACCACCACCTCCACCGGTGGCAGATGGCGCGCGACCACAAGTGGTCGAAGTACTGGGACCTCGCGCAGCGCCGACCCGGCTACATCGACGAGGTGCGTCGGCGCATCGAACTCGACGGACCGGTCGCGGCCGGCGACCTGAGCGAGCGTGTCGGCAAGAAGGGCACGTGGTGGGACTGGGATGACGCCAAAGTGGCGTTGGAGCACCTGTTCTGGAAGGGCGAGGTGTCGGCCATCCGTCGGCCCTCCGACTTCGCGCGCATCTACGACCTCACCGAACGGGTGCTGCCCGCCCAGGTGCTAGCCACCCCGACTCCTCCCGAGCACGAAGCGCGCAAGGAATTGCTGTTGCTGGCGGCGCAGCACCACGGCGTCGGCACGATGACCGATCTCACCGACTACCACCGGCAGAAGAACGCACCCTGCAAGCCACTGCTCGACGAACTGGTCGAGGAAGGCCGACTGCTGCCGGTGACCGTGGAGGGATGGAGCAAGCCGGCGTACCTGCACGCCGACGCGAAGCTGCCCCGACGCGTCGAGGCCTGCGCACTGCTGAGTCCGTTCGATCCGGTGTGCTGGCATCGCGATCGCAACGAGCGACTGTTCGGCTTCCACTACCGCATCGAGATCTACACGCCGGCGCCGAAGCGCATCTACGGCTACTACGTCCTGCCGGTGCTGTGGGGCGACTCGCTGGTGGGTCGGCTCGACATGAAGGCCGATCGGAAGGCGGGCGTGCTGCGCGTGCACGGTGCGTTCGCCGAGCCGGGTGTGCCCATCGACGACATCGCGCACGATCTCGCCGCCGAACTGCGAGCGATGGCCGACTGGTTGGACCTCGATACCGTCGACGTGCAACCGCGCGGCGAACTGGCCCCTGCGCTGCGCGGGTACCTCGCGCACCACTGACGGGTCGGTAAGGTTCGCGCTGATGTCCGACATCGACACCTCATCGCGCGCACGCATGCCCCGCTGGGTGTGGAAGGCGGTGCTCATCTTCTGGGTGGGCTGGCTGGTCGCCATCCGCGTCGACACCGTCGTCGAGCGCCTCTACAGCCTGTTCACCCTGCTGCTGGTGTCGATGTTCCTCGCGCTCGCCATCGAGCCGGGCGTGAACCGTCTGGCCAAGCGCGGCTGGCGGCGTGGCACCGCCACGGCGGTTTTCGTGCTGGGCGTGATCGTGGGCTTCGTCATCTTCATCGTCGCCATCGCTGCGTTGGTGGGCCAGCAGATCGCCGACCTCCTGCAGAACTCCGAGGACTACGTCACGCGGTTCGTGAACTTCGCGAACGACACCTTCGGCACCAACATCGATGCGTCGAACGTGATCGCCGAGATCCAGGACCCGAACGGTGCGGTGCAACGCTTCATCCGGGGCCAGAGCGGCCGCGTCATCGACGTGTCGGTGGCGGCACTCGGGTTCCTGCTGCAGGCGCTGTCGGTGGCGTTGTTCACCTTCTACCTCGTGGCCGACGGCCCGAAGCTGCGACGGGCGCTGTGCAGTCGGCTCACGCCCGAACGTCAGCAGCGGGTGCTCGACACGTGGGACATCGCCATCGAGAAGACCGGTGGCTACCTGTACTCCCGAGCCTTGCTCGCCGGGCTCTCGGCGTTCTCGCACTGGGTGGTGCTGCAGGCGCTGGGCACCAAGGCGCCGGTCGCCCTGGCGCTGTGGGTGGGCGTGGTCAGCCAGTTCCTGCCGGTGGTGGGCACCTACCTGGCCGGTGCGCTGCCCGTGTTGATCGCACTCATCGATTCGCCGGGCAAGGGCATCGCGGTGCTCGTGTTCGTGGTGGTCTACCAACAGATCGAGAACTACCTCTTCGTGCCGCGCATCACGGCGCGCACGATGGATCTGCATCCTGCCGTCGCGTTCGGCGCAGCGTTGGGTGGTGCTGCGCTGCTCGGTCCGGTGGGGGCCGTGCTGGCCATCCCCGGCGCAGCGATGGCACAGGCGTTGCTCACCGACGTGGGGGCGCGACACGAGGTCATCGAGAGCGACCTCGTCACCATCGAACCGCGCCGCCGACGGCGCGACCGGAAGTCCGCACCGCCCCCTCCACCCACAGGCACCAATGGCAACCCCTGACGCATTCGCCCCCGTGGCGATCACCACCCGCAACGACTTCCTGGAGTCCGTGCACTTCGGTGCCGCCGTGGCGCTCGGACCCACCGGCGAGGTGGAACTGGCCATCGGTGATCCCGACGTGCTGGTGTACCCGCGCTCGTCGAACAAGCCGATGCAGGCGGTGGCCATGGTGCGCGCCGGGCTGCAGCTGCCCGCCGACGAGCTGGCCCTGGTGTGCGCCAGCCACAACGGCACACCGATGCATCTCGACGCGGCTCGTCGCATCCTCGCCGGCGCCGGCCTCACGCCCGAGGCGCTGGCCAACACGCCATCGATGCCGCTCGACGAAGCGGCCGCCTGGGCCGTCATCGCGGCCGGTGGCGGTCGCACTGCGCTGCAGATGAACTGCAGCGGCAAGCACAGCGGCATGTTGGCCACCTGCGTGGTGAACGGGTGGGCACACGACGAGTCGTACCTCGACATGGATCATCCGTTGCAGCAGTGCATCACCGATGCGGTCGACGAGTTGTGCGAGGAACCGCATGCGCACATCGGTGTCGACGGGTGTGGCGCGCCGGCACATGCGATGTCGCTCACCGGTCTCGCTCGAGCGTTCCGCAACATCGCCACCGGCGCCGCCGGTGCGGCCGGTGATGCCGTGTACGCAGCCATGACCGAACACCCCGACATGGTGGGCGGCGCGCAGCGCGACGTCACCTGGTTCATGCGCGAGATCCCCGGATTGATGGCGAAGGACGGAGCCGACGGCGTCTTCGCCGCGGCGTTGCCCGATGGCCGCGCCGTCGCGCTGAAGATCGCCGACGGAGGCGATCGGGCCCGCCCGCCGCTCATGGCGGCGATGCTCTCCGAACTCGGTGTGGCGTGCCCGGCGTGGAACGAGAAGATCCTCGGCCACGGCAAGCAGGTCGGCTCGGTGAAGGTGGTGAACCTGTGAGCGGCATCCCGTTCGTCACGCTCGACGACGCCCGGTACGGCGAGGCGGTGCAGGTGGCACCGCACGTGCAGCGCGTCATCGCGAAGAACCCGTCGAAGTTCACGTACCTCGGCACCGGCACCTACCTGGTCGGCGACCAGGAGGTCGCCGTCATCGATCCGGGCCCGGCCATTCCCGCACATCAGGAGGCGCTGGCCGCCGCGCTCGAGGGCCGTCGTGTGACGGCCATCCTCATCACGCACTGTCACTCCGACCACTCGCCGCTCGCAGCATGGCTGCGCGAGACCACCGGCGCCCCGACGGTGGCGTTCGGGCCGCACGTGCTGAACCCGAACTGGGTGGAGGACGACACTCCCGACCCGCCCGACGAGGAGGAACTCGCTGCGGCGAAGGCCGCCGAGGAGGCCGGCGAGGCGAAGGTGGAGGAGTCGCTCGACCTCGACTTCACGCCCGACGTCCGCGTCGTCACGGGTGACGTGGCCGCGGCGGGCGATGGCTGGACGCTGGAGGCAGTGCACACGCCCGGGCACACCAGTAACCACACCTGCTTCTGGCTGCGCGAAGAGCGGGCGCTGTTCACCGGTGATCACATCATGGGGTGGAGCACCACGGTCATCACGCCGCCCGACGGCGACATGCGCGACTACTTCGCCTCGCTCGAACGGGCGCGGGCGTTGCAGCCGGCGAGCCTGTGGCCCACCCACGGTGCACCGGTCACCGATGTCGAGCCGTTCATCGACGCCTTCGTCGCCCACCGCCTCGAGCGGGAGGCGCAGGTGCTGGCGGCCGTGCGCGACGGGGTGCCGCTCATCCCCGACATGGTGAAGCGCCTCTACGTGGGCGTGAACGAGAAGCTGTACAAGGCCGCGGGGCGCAGCGTGCTGGCCCACCTCATCAAGCTCGTCGACGACGGCAAGGTGACCTTCGAGGGCACGCAGCCGGGCGTCACCACGCCCTACCGCCCGGTCTAGCGGATGTGTCCGAGTTCGTCGCTCCGAACGCCGTGACGAGCGCGCCCACACCGGGCACTCCGCGCTCCCTTGCTGTTTCGAGGGTTTCCTGCACCCCAGGTGCGCACGAAACCCTCGAAAGCGCGACGCCCCGCCGAGAACTGCCGCTCTGGCGGCGGGCTTCCGGAGTCGTGTCCCGGACCCATGGGTCCGCCGCACCACCAGATCCGTCGCATTTCGCACCCACGGGTCCGAGATGCGACATGGATGTCGCCGAACGGACCCAACCCAGTGTGCGGGCCGGGGTGCCGCGCGGCGCGCGTGCTGCTGCGCCCTCGGGCACCGCCCGGTCTAGATGTACTGATCGAGGATCGTGCTCTCGGTGAGCCGATCGAGCGTGTCCTTCACCGCCGACGCGGTCTTCGGCGAGATGCCCGGCACGGCGGCCAGCTCGTCGGCGCTGGCGCGCATCAGCTTCGCCAGCTCACCGAAGTGGGTGGTGATGGCCACGGCCTCCGGGTGGCTGAGCCGCGGCACGCGGGCCAGCAGCCGCAACCCCTTCGGGTTGGCCGGCGCATCGCCGTCGACGCCCACCGTGGGCTCGCCGGAGATGTCGGGGTAGTCGGCGATGACGAGGTCGAGCTCGTCGTCGAGCGAGGTGAACACCTCGTCGAGCTGCAGACGCAGCAGGCGGGCGTCGACGCCGAGCTCGACGATCATGGTCTCGATCTCGGCGGCGATTTGGCGCACCATCTCGCCGCGCTGGATGACCGCGGCCACATCGTGCACCGTGACCACGTCCTCGATCTCGAGGGCGGTGAGCGCACTGGTGGCGTCGTCGAGCTTGTCCTTGTAGCGCTCGAGGGTCTGCAGCGCCTGGTTGGCGCGGTCGAGCAGCCGACCGATGTCCTGCAGTTGGCGTTTCATCCCACCGGCATAGACGTTGATGACGCTCATCTCCTCGCTGACGCTGATGACGGGCACGCCCAGTGACACGGCCACGCGCTCGGCGGTGCGATGTCGGGTGCCGGTCTCGGAGGTGGGCACGGTGGGGTCGGGGACCAGGTGCACGTTGGCGCGAGCGATGCGCGACGCGTCGTTGCTGAGGATGATGGCGCCGTCCATCTTCGCCAACTCGCTGAGGCGCTGCGGTGTGAACTCGGCATCGAGCAGGAACCCGCCGGAACAGATGGCCAGCACGCTGGGATCGTCGCCCACCACCACCAGGGCACCCATCTTCGCCCGCACGATGCGATCGATGCCATCGCGCAACGGGGTGCCCGGTGCCACGATGGCGAGGGCGTCGTGGAGCACGTCGTTGGGGGTGGGCTGGCCGTGCATCGCCCCAGTCTACGAGGTGGTGGCCGACGCCCGCTCGGACGAGCCGGCGGTTGCTGCCGCACGGGGTGACAGCCCGGCGGCCACGAGCGCCTCGGTGACGGTGCCCACGCGCACCACCTGGATGCCCGAGGTGTCGGTGGGGGAGTTGGCGGGCACGATGGCCCGGGTGAAGCCCATGCGGGCGGCCTCGGCCAGTCGACGCGACGCGTGTGCCACCTGCCGCAGTTCGCCCGCCAGACCCACCTCGCCGAACACCACCAGATCGGGTGGCAGCGGCTGGTGCAACAGCGCGCTGACCAGCGCGAGGCACAGCGGCAGGTCGGCACCGGGCTCGGTGAGTCGCACGCCGCCGACGGCCGACGTGAAGACCTCGTGCTGTCCCATGGGGAGCCGGGCGCGGCGTTCGAGCACGGCGAGCAGCAGCGCCAGACGGCCTGGGTCGGTGCCCTGCGCGCTGCGTCGGGGCGGCACGCCGTTGTTCACCTTGTTGGTGAGCGCCTGCACCTCCACCAGCAACGGGCGTTGCCCTTCCAGCGTGGGGGTGACGGCCGAGCCGGCCACGCCCGTGCGGCGATCGGTGAGGAACAGGCGGCTGGCATCGGGCACGCCGCGCAGCCCGTCGCCAGCCATCTCGAACACACCGAGCTCGTTGGTGGGGCCGAACCGGTGCTTCACGGCCCGCAGCAGTCGCAACGAGTGATGGCGGTCGCCCTCGAAGCTGAGCACCGTGTCGACCACGTGCTCGAGCACACGCGGCCCGGCAAGGCCGCCCTCCTTGGTGACGTGCCCGACCAACACCACGGGCAGACCGCGTCGCTTCGCTTCACCCACCAGGCGATGCGCGCACTCGCGCACCTGCACCACGCTGCCTGGCGCCGACGGTACGTCGGGATGCGCGATGGTCTGGATGCTGTCGACCACCACCAACTGCGGCTGCACCTGATCGATGGCCGCGATGATGTGCGGCAGCGAGGTCTCGGGCAGCAGCCACAGGTGCGGCTGCACCGCCTGCAGCCGTTCGGCGCGCAGACGTACCTGTTGTGCACTCTCCTCGGCGCTGACGTACAGGGTGCGGGTGGGCCACTGCGCCAGCAACTGCAACAGGATGGTGCTCTTGCCGATGCCCGGCTCCCCACCGAGCAGCGTGACCGAACCCGGCACGAGCCCGCCGCCGAGCACCCGGTCGAGCTCGGGGATGCCGGTGGACTGCGGCTGGGCGAACTGCGCGTCGACCTCCCCGATGGGTACCGCGGGCATGCCGGGTGCCCGCGCCACGGCGGCGGACTCGCCGGCGTGCACGTCTTCCTCCAGCGAGTTCCAGGCCTCGCACGAACTGCACTTGCCCGCCCACTTCGGCGTGGCGGTGCCGCACTGGGTGCAGCGGTACACGAGGCGCATCTTGGTCATGCGCCGAACGTACGGAAGGGGTGTGACAGGGAAGCGGCGCCGTCAGCGCGCGGCGCGGCGGCGCGCCCGATCGCGACGCGCCTTCGCCACCAGCAGGATGAACCCTGCGGCGAACACCAGCCAGGCGATGAGCGCAACGAGTGCCACGGTGGCCACGGTGCCCCACACGCCACCGCCACCGCCCTGGGCGAGCACGGACGTGGTGGCCAGGTCGGCCGTGGTGCCGTCGAGCGGCACGCTCCACACGTGCAGGTCGTCGTCACGCGTCGGCGCGGTGTCGTCGGTGGTGGCCTCCGGCGACGTGGTGGCCACCGTGCTGCTGGGGCCGACCACCGGATCGCCCGGCAGGTCGGCGGTGAACGTGAAGGTGAGCACGTCGGCCGGACGCAGGTTCGCCGCTGCCAGGTCGTCGGCGTACGGACTGCCACCGATGGCGGCCAGCACGTCGGGGTCGGCGAACGCATCGAGCCCGTTCGACACGCGGATGCTGCCCGACAGCGTGGTGGTGATGTCGTCGTCGGTGACGGTGCGGCCGAGCACCACGTCGTGCAGTGGCCCGTCCGGACCGTTCAACGACTGCAGCAGCGCCGTCGCCTCCTGCACCGTGGCGAACGGATGCGACACCACCACCTGCAGTCCGCCATCGTCGGTGGCAGTCGGGCCGTCCACGGCCCAGCCCGCCGCCTCCACGTCGTCGAAGCGCAGATCCTCGGCCAGCCCCGGCGCCTTCGCCACCAACTCGGCGTCGGCCACGGCGGTGAGCGTGATGGTGCCCGAACCGTCGGGTTGCACCACCACGTCGACGCTGGTGTCCACCTTGCACGCGGCCAACGCGAGCGCGGCAACGAGGACGAGGAGAACGCGACGCACGGAGTTCATTCTGGCAGCGCGGACGCGCTCAGGTCAGTGAGGCCGGCTCACTCGGTGGGCGCGACCGGGGGCTCGCCCTCGGCGCCGGTGGCCGCGAGCTCGACCGCCGACGGCGGCTGGAAGCCCTCGACCCCACGGAAGTTGAGGCGCTGCTCGCCGGGACGATCGGGATCGTCCTCGGTGTCGACCACGATGATCTGGCCGGCGTGGAACTCCTTGTAGAGCAGCTTCTCGGAGAGGACGTCCTCGATCATGCGCTGGATGGCACGACGCAGCGGGCGGGCGCCGAGCTGCGGGTCGTAGCCCTTCACCGCGAGCAGCTCCTTGGCGCTCTGGGTGAGCTCGATGCCGAGACCCTGGCTCTCGAGCTGACCGATGAGGCGCTTGGTCATGAGGTCGACCATCTGCATCACGGCTTCGCGCGAGTGCTCGTGGAACACGATGGTCTCGTCGATGCGGTTCAGGAACTCGGGACGGAAGTGCCCCTTCAGGGCGTCCATGACCTTGTCCTTCATGCGCTCGTAGCTCATGGCGGAGTCGGCCTTGGTGAAGCCCATGTTCGCCTTGCGCAGGTCCTGCGTACCGAGGTTCGAGGTC
>SXKB01000002.1 GCA_005778215.1 Actinomycetota bacterium
CCATCCGTGAGGCGAAGGGCTACCCCGCCAGCGGCCCGCACGACCTGGCCGACGTGGCCACCCGCGGCTGACGGCGACGGTGCGCACATGATCGTCACCACACTCGAGGGCGTCACGGCCGAGAAGTTCGCCGAGCACACCGGCTGGGCACCGAAGCCCGAAGGGCTGTGCCGCGGCGAGATCTGCGTGCCGGCACCCGGTTCCCTGCGCGGCGACGGCACCGTCGACGTGGAGGCTGCCGCACTGCGCCTCGGCATGCCGTTGGTGCACGACGAGTCGCACGGCCTGTGGGCCGTCGGCCCCGCCACCATGGGCGGCAAGGCGCTCGCCACCGCGGCGGCCGCCGACCCCGAACTGATCACCCGCGACGGCAACCCGTTCAAGCTCAGCGCACTCCACGGCCGAAAGGTGCTGCTGGTCGCCTGGTCCAGTTATTGAGGCTGCCGCACCAGCCTGCCCGGGTGGCAGGCGCTCCATGCAGAACTCGAACCCCTCGGCCTCACGGTCGTCACCGTCGCCCTCGACGTCGAGCCGACGCACACACACAAGTGGATCGACGCCGCCGCGCCCACGCACCCGTCGCTCATCGACACGATGCATGTCACCGGCGACCTGTTCGGGTTCGTCAACATCCCGATGGCGGTGTGGATCGACGAGTCCGGCACCATCGTTCGTCCGGCCGAGGGCGCGTCCATCGAACGCAGTCCGCTGCGCGACATGGACATCCCCGACGGCCTGCCCGAACGGCTCGATCGCACGTTCCGTGAGGTGAAGGCCATCCCCGACGTGAGCGACGAGTACCGCGCCGCCATCGTCGACTGGGCGCACAAGGGCGCTGACTCGCAGTTCGTGCTGTCGGCCGACGAGGTGATCGCCCGCTCGCAACCGCGTGGTGACGACGAAGCCCGCGCCGCCGCCTGCTTCGAACTCGGCGAACACCTCCGTCGCACCATCGGCCCCGACGCGGCCGTGCCGTGGTGGCGCGAGGCGCACCGGTTGTACCCGGCGAACTGGACCTACAAGCGGCAGGCCTGGACCCTGGTCACCACGCCCGAGGGCGCGGAGGAGAACGACCTGCTGCAGGGACCGAACGACGTGTATGCGGGCAACTGGCTCGACGACGTCATCGCCGGCGGTGGCGGCCAGGCCTACACCGTCGTCCCGCAGCTGTAGCAGCGGAGCGTCAGCTGGCGCGCTGATGCGGCGTGGGGTCGCGGTCCGAGACGGATCGTTCGCGCAGATAGCCGTCGATGAACGCCTCGGAGGCGTGCATGGTGCGTTCCACCTCGTCACCCACGAGCGTGGCGATGCGGCTGCCCACGATGGGCATCGGACAGGTGACCTCGCCGGTCATCTCCACCACCGTGCCGCGCCCGTCGGGGGTGGGCCCGAGACGCATCTGGCCGCCGGCGGTGACCGGCACGCCGCGTGCGCTGACCTGCCAGATGCCCCAACGCGACCCGTCGGGCATCGGTGGATCCCACTCGTCGTGCTGATCCACCACGTTGACCGGATCGAAGAACCGCTTCGCGAACAGCGGCACGTCCATGGCCACACCACGGCGTGACCGCACCGACGTGATGCCGGCACACTCCGAGTGCTCGATCACCTTCACGTCCACATGACCCAATGCCGCGTACATCGCCACCACCACGTCAGGTGACGTCATCACGTCGAACACCACGTCGGCTGGTGCCGAATAGAGGTGGGTGGACGCGACCTTCATGCCTCAATGGTGCGCCCGTCGGGGCCGCCCGGTCAGGGCACAACGTCCCACGCGCGGTGTGCTCAACGTCGTGCGCGCCAGGCTGCGCCCGGTCCACCACGGGCGGTCGGAGCGGTAGCGTGTGCGGCTGATGGAACACGTTCGCTGGCTGGCCCGCCCCACGTTGCGACGTCCCGTGCTCATCGCCGCCTTCACCGGCTGGAACGATGCGGGCGACGCCGCCAGCAGCAGCGTGCGCCACCTCGTCGAGGCCTGGGGCGCGGCGCCGCTGGCCGAGATCGACCCCGAGGAGTTCACCGACTTCGCGACCGTACGGCCGCACGTGCGGCTCGACGCGGCGCGCCACCGCAGCATCGTGTGGCCCACGGTGGGCGTGTGGAGCGCCAGCACCCCGGGCGGCGACGTCATCTTGATGCTCGGGCCCGAGCCGGCGCTCCGCTGGCGGCTGTTCACCGAGCAGATCATCGCCATCGCCGACGAGTACGACGTGTCGTTGGTGCTCACCCTCGGCGCCCTGCTGGCCGACGTGCCGCACAGCCGGCCGGTGCAGCTCATCGGCACGGCCACCGATCAGGTGCTCATCGACCGCTACGACCTGCAACGCAGCCGCTACGAGGGCCCCACCGGCATCGTCGGCGTGCTGCACGATGCGTGCGCGCACGCCGATCTGCCGTCGGCGTCGCTGTGGGCCGCGGTGCCCGCCTACGCGTCGCAGGTGCCGTCGCCGAAGGCCGCCCTCGCTCTGGTGGAGCGCAGCTGCGAGATCCTCGGCACGCCGGGCCCGACGGCCCGCCTGCAGGCCGAAGCCGAGGCGTACGACGCGCGGGTCACCGCGTTCGTGGCCGACGACTCCGACCTCATCGGCTACGTGGCGCGACTGGAGAACCTCTCCGACTCGGGCGATCTCGACGACGACGACGACTTCTTCGACGAGGACGACGATGACGACGTGGTGGGCGGCGAACTGGCCGACGACGAACCGGTCGACAGCGACGAGCTGATGGCCGAGGTCGAGCGCTTCCTGCGCGACCAGGGCACCGACGAGCGCTGACCGGTCAGTCGGCCTGGTGGGCGTCGCCGCGCCACACCGGGGCACGCGGCGGTTCGAACACGGCGGCGAGCGCAGCACCGTCGATGGCGGCGAACGCCATCGGACCCCACCAATCGGCACCGACGGTGGGCCACGGCAGGTCGTCGCGCCGGAACCACCCCACACCTGAGGTCTCGAGCGGATGGCCCTGCAGTGTGCCGCCCGTGGCCTTGCAGTGGAACAGCAGCAGGTACATCGCGAACCGCGTGAAGCCCATGCGTTGCCCGTCGATGACGGCGATGAGCTGCATCGGTTCGCACTCGATGCCCGTCTCCTCGAACACCTCCTTCACCACCACCTCGCTGGCCGAGTAGCCGACATCGGCCCAACCGGTGGGATACAGCCACACGCCGCTGTCGCTGCGCTGCACCAGCAGCACCTCCCCCGCGTCGTTGCCCACCACGGCACCGACGGCCACCTTCGGGGTGACGTAACCGGGCACACCCTCGCCCACGCTCTCCAACCACTCCTGCACGAAGTGGTCGCGTTCGCGTCGCACCTCCAGGGCGTCGTCGGCCGCGGCCTTGATGTCGGCGGCGACGTGCAGCACCTCCTCGAACCGCTCGCGTTCGTACAGGTTCTCGCTGAACCCCAGGCCCGTACGTGCGATGGCGGCGAGCGTCTCGCTCCATCGCACCAGGTCGCGTGTGAAGTCGGCAGGATCGGCATCGCTCACGTGGCGGACCCTAGCGGTATCCGTGGCACCCACGCCGGGGTGGACGGGTGTCGTACACTGCCCGGAGCGCAGCCAGGCGGGTACCAGCCGGCCGCGTCAGGCAGGTGAGCCGGGAGCCTCTCCCGTCGGCCCCCGGCTCGCCGCCGCCGTCTACACTCGGCCCGTGCCGTCATCGTCCGTCTGTTCGCGTCGAGTGTGGCCCGCCGTCGCGCTGGCGGTGTCGCTCGTGCTCGCCGCCTGCAGTGGCGGCGACGGCGCCACGCCGACCACCACCACGCAACTCGCTGCGCCCACCACCACCATCGAGGCCGACGACGGGGTGTTGCGCATCGGTGCCGTGCTGCCCTCGGGCGGCACCGCTCCCGACATGGGCGTGTCGATGCG
>SXKB01000113.1 GCA_005778215.1 Actinomycetota bacterium
GGCCGGCTTCGGCGCCGACATGGGTGCCGAGCGGTTCTTCAAGATCAAGTGCCGCACCTCGGGCATGGTGCCCGACGCCGCCGTGCTGGTGGCCACCGTGCGCGCCCTGAAGGCCCACAGCGGCAAGTTCAAGATCACACCCGGCAAGCCGCTGCCCGCCGACCTGCTGGCCGAGAACCCCGACGACGTGCGCGCCGGTGCGGCCAACCTCATCAAGCAGATCGAGAACGTGAAGGTGCACGGCGTGTCGCCGGTCGTCGCCATCAACGCCTTCCCGGGCGACTACGAGAGCGAGCACCAGGCCATCCGCGAGATCGCCGAGAGCGTGGGCGCCCGCGTGGCCGTGTGCACCCACTTCTCCGACGGCGGCAAGGGTGCCACCGAACTGGCCCGCGCCGTGGTCGAGGCCTGCGACGAGCCGAGCAACTTCCAGTTCTGCTACGACGACGCCGACAGCCTGAAGACCAAGATCGAGAAGGTCGCCACCAAGGTGTACGGCGCCGCCAACGTCACGTACTCGGCTGCTGCCAACACGCAGCTGGCCCGCTACGAGGCCAACGGCTTCGGCAACCTGCCGGTGTGCATCGCCAAGACCCACCTCAGCATCAGCGCCGACGCATCGCTGAAGGGCGCCCCCACCGGTCACACGGTGAACGTGCGCGAGGTGCGCGCCAGCGTGGGCGCCGGCTTCGTGTACCCCATCTGCGGCGACATGACCACGATGCCCGGACTCGGTTCGGCCCCGGCCGCCAGCATCATCGACTTCGACGACAACGGCGAGATCATCGGTCTGTCATGAGCATCAATCCCACCGGCGAGTTCGAACGCACCCCCGGCGGCGCCGTCCTCATGGACGGCATCCGACTGCGCGGTGAGATCATTGCGTCGCTGCGCAGCACCATCGAGGCCGCCGGCTCCCCGCCGGTGTGCCTCGCCACGGTGCTGGTGGGCGACGACAAGCCCAGCCACCTGTACGTGGCCAGCAAGCGCAAGCTCGCCGGTGAGGCCGGCATGACCAGCCGCCACGTCGGCCTCGGTGCCGACGCCACACAGGCGCAGGTGGAAGAGGCCGTGGCCGAACTGGCCGCCGACCCCGCCGTGCACGGCATCCTGTGCCAGCTGCCGCTGCCCGCCGGGCTCGACCCCGAGCCGGTGCTGGCGCTCATCCCGCCCGAGAAGGACGTCGACGGTCTCACCGAGCGGTCGATGGGTCGCCTCGTGCGTGGCCTCCCCGGCCACGTGGGCTGCACGCCGCTGGGCGTGATGCGCCTGCTCGAGCGCTACGGCGTGGCCACCGCCGGCAAGCGGGCCACGGTCATCGGCCGCAGCACCCTCACCGGGCTGCCGCAGGTGCTGCTCCTCGGCCGCAAGGGTGTCGACTGCACCGTCACGCTCGCCCACTCGCGCACCAGTGCCGACGACATGATCGACGTGTGTCGGCAGAGCGACATCATCGTCGCCTGCGCCGGCCAGGCGCGCATGATCACCGCCGCCCATGTGAAGCCCGGCGCCGCCGTGGTCGACGTGGGCGTGTCGCGCAGCGAGGCCGGCATCGTCGGCGACGTCGACTTCGACGCCGTGCAGGCCATCGCCGGTGCCATCACCCCGATGCCCCGCGGTACCGGTCCGATGACCATCGCCTGCCTGCTCGAGAACACGCTCGACGCGGCGCGCATGCTGGGCGCCTTCCCGGCCTGATCCCATGCCCACGCTGACGCTGGCCCGGGTGCTCGACCTCAGCCGGCAGATGCTGCTGGCCAGTGGCGCCTCCGCATTGCAGGCCGACGCCACGGCGCGGAGCATCCGCGACGCCGAGGCCGAGGGCATCCGCACCGTCGGCCTCAGCTACCTGCCCACGTACTGCGACCACGTCGCCTGCGGCAAGGTGCGCGGCGACGCCGTGCCCACGCTGTCGTTGCCACGCCCCGGCACGGTGGTGGTGGATGCCGGTCTCGGCTTCTGCCACCCCGCCTACGAGGCCGGCGAGGACGCGCTGGTGGCTGCGGCACGGGCGAACGGGGTGGGCCTGCTGGCCATCACCCACTCGTACTCGGCGGGCGTGCTCGGATGGTTCGTCGATCGGTTGGCCCGCCGTGGCCTGGTGGCCGTGATGTTCGCCAACTCGTCGGCGCTCATGGCCCCGCACGGCGGCGTTCGCCCGTTCTTCGGCACGAACCCCATCGCGTGGGCGGCACCGCGTGCGAACGGCGAGCCGGTGGTGGCCGACCTCTCGTCGTCGGCCGTCGCGTGGGTGAAGGTGAACGCGGCTGCGCAGGCCGGCGAATCCATCCCGCTCGGCTGGGCGTTCGACGCACAGGGCAACCCCACCACCGACGCCGCAGCGGCACTCGCCGGTTCGATGGCCCCGTCGGGCGGCCACAAGGGCTCCGCGCTCGCACTGCTGGTCGACGTGATGTCGGGCGGTGTGGCGGGCTCGAACTTCTCCCACGAGGCCGGCAGTTTCGGCGGCACCGACCAGGTGGCGCCCGACGTCGGCCAGGTGGTGCTGGCCATCGACCCCACGGCCACGATGGGTGCCGGTCACCTCGACCGACTCGAGCACGAGTTCGCCACCCTCGCCGCCGAGCCAGGGGTGCGCCTGCCCGGCGACCGCCGCATCGCCGACCGGACCCGAGCCGAGAGCGACGGCGTCGAGGTACCCGACGAGCTGCTCGCACTGCTCGAGCGGTACGCCGCCGAGGGCTCACCGGCTCGGCGTTCCGCCTAGCGGAACACATGCCGTATGATGGGCCGCGTGTCCACGGTCCAGTCCATCGATCGCGCGTTCGCGGTGCTCCGCTCGCTCACCGCGGGCCCTGCCGGCGTGACCGACATCGCCGACCGGGTGCAGCTGCCGAAGAGCACCGTGTCCCGCCTGCTGTCCACACTCGAGGAGCTCGGTGCCGTGGAGCAGCTCTCGGCCGGCGGCGAGTACCGCATCGGCTGGGCCATGCTCGAGCTGGCCGCCGCAGCCCGCCCCGGGCGCTCGCTGGTCTCCGTGGCACGACCGCACCTCGCCGAGCTGAACCGCCGCACCGGTGAGGCCGCCGGCATCAGCATCCCCGACGGCACCGAGATGCTGTACCTCGACCAGCTCACCCCCGACAGCGAGTTGCAGGTGCGCGACTGGACCGGGCACCGTATCCCCATGCATGCCGTCCCCAGCGGTCACGTGGTGCTGGCCAACGACGACGACCTGGTGGCGCGGCTCACGCGCGGCGCGCTCGCGTCGTTCACCGACCACACCATCACCGACGCCGACGTGCTGCGCGAGCGCCTCGCGCTCGTGCGCAACGAAGGCTACGCGTGGGGCTTCGAGGAGTTCGCCCCGGGCATGAACTCCGTCGGCGCCGCCATCCGCAACGACGCCGGCAAGGTGATCGCCGCACTGCACGTGTACGGTCCGGCGAGCCGCTTCCCCGGCGAACGTTCGGCCAACGAGATCGGCGCGCTGGTGCGTGCCACCGCCGACAAGATCCGCATCGACTGACGCAAAGGACCCTTCGTGGAGCGTTACGACTACATCATCGTCGGCGGCGGTTCCGCCGGATCCGCACTGGCCAACCGGCTCAGCGCCGACCCCGCCAACAAGGTGCTCGTGCTCGAGGCCGGCCGCCCCGACTACAAGTGGGACGTCTTCATCCACATGCCGGCCGCGCTGATGTTCCCCATCGGCAGCCGCTTCTACGACTGGAAGTACGAGAGCGAACCCGAGCCGTACATGAACGGCCGCCGGGTGTACCACGCCCGCGGCAAGGTGCTCGGCGGATCGAGCAGCGTGAACGGGATGATCTTCCAGCGCGGCAACCCGATGGACTACGAGCGTTGGGCGGCCGAGAAGGGCATGGAGCAGTGGGACTACGCCCACTGCCTGCCGTACTTCAAGAAGATGGAGACCTGCCTGGCCGGCGCCGATGAGTGGCGCGGCGGCTCGGGCCCACTGAAGCTGGAGCGCGGCCCGTCGGAGAACCCGCTCATCCCGGCATTCCTCGAGGCCTGCCAGCAGGCCGGCTACCCGCTCACCGACGACGTGAACGGCTACCAGCAGGAGGGCTTCGCCCGTTTCGACCGCAACGTGTACCGCGGCCGCCGTCTCAGCGCGGCCCGCGCCTACCTGCACCCGGTGATGAAGCGCCCGAACCTCACCGTGATCACCCGTGCCCTCGCCCACAAGGTGCTGTTCGACGGCAACGTGGCCACCGGCGTGCAGTACGAGTCGCGTGGCAAGGTGAAAGTGGCCCACGCCAAGGAAGTGGTGCTGTGCGGTGGCGCGTTCAACACGCCGCAACTGCTGCAGCTCAGCGGCGTGGGCGATCGGGCGCACCTCGAGTCGCTGGGCATCCCGGTGGTGCACCACAACCCGGCCGTCGGCGAGCACATGCAGGACCACCTCGAGGTGTACGTGCAGTACGTGTGCAAGGAGCCCGTGTCGCTGCAACCGAACCTTGCGATGTGGCGTCGGCCGTGGATCGGCTTCCAGTGGCTGTTCCGCAAGGGCCCGGGCGCCAGCAACCACTTCGAGTCGGGCGGCTTCGCGCGCAGCAACGACGACGTCAGCTACCCGAACCTGATGTTCCACTTCCTGCCCATCTCCGTGCGCTACGACGGTTCCGGTTCGAAGGGCGGTCACGGCTACCAGGTGCACGTCGGTCCGATGTACAGCAACGCCGAGGGCTCGGTGAAGATCACGTCCACCGACCCGAAGGTCAAGCCGGCGCTGCAGTTCAACTACCTCAGCACCGACCAGGACCGCCGCGAGTGGCCCGAGGCCATCCGCGTCGCCCGCAACATCCTCAGCCAGCCCGCGATGGACCGCTACAACGGCGGCGAGTCGTCGCCCGGCCCGTCGGTGTCCACCGACGAGGAGATCCTCGACTGGGTGCGCAAGGACGGCGAGACCGCGCTGCACCCGTCGTGCACCGCGCGCATGGGCCTCGAGGAGGACGGCTGCGTGGTCGACCCGAACACCATGAAGGTGTGGGGCGTGGAGGGCGTGCGCGTCTGCGACGCCTCGGCCATGCGCTACGTCACCAACGGCAACATCTACGCGCCGGTGATGATGATGGCCGAGAAGGCCGCCGACCTCATTCTGGGCAACACGCCGCTGGCGCCGGAGCCGACGCCGTTCTACCGGGCGAAGTGATCAGTCGAGCGACGGGAACGCGCTGAGCGCGTCGAAGTCGACGATGGCCTGCGCCGACCGGCCGAACAACAGCTTCACCAGGTCGCGGCTGCGCTCGGGCAACGCGTCCCACGACGGGAACGACGACACGCCGTAGATGAAACACTGCGCCACGGCCACCTTGAACTGGTGGGCCACCTCGTCGCGGTCGCGCGCCACCCCGTTGGCGGCCAGCGCGGCGACGTAGCGGTCGATCAACTCGTCCTCCCGCCCGGCGCGCACCTCGGGGTCGATGGACTGGCTGACGAAGTACGCCAGGTCGTACACGCCGCTCGCCAGACCCGAGATCTGGAAGTCGATCACCTTCACGTGCTCGCCGTCGAAGAACAGGTTGTCGAGCCGCCAGTCACCGTGCACGAACGTGGCGGGCGTGTTCGCCGTGGCCAGCATGAACTCCATGTGGTCGCCGTAGCGATCGCCGAACATGCGCAGTTCCGGCGTGAGGTAGTCGGCACCGTGCACCTGTGCGTTCGGCCAGCCGGCGGCGAAGATCTGCGGCAGCCCGTGCAGGTAGCCGGGGTTCAGCATCGGCGGGAACGTGTCGGCCAGGTCGGCCAGGTCGGGGTGCTCGTGCCACTTCGCGTGCAGCGCCGCCATCGCGTCGATCGACTTCAAGGTCTGCTCCCAACTGGCACCATCGCGCTGGTCGGTGCTCTCGTGGTGGCTGAGGTCCTCCATCACCACCACGAAGTCGGTGGACCCCTCGTCCATCATCGCGGCGTGTACCACCGGGGTGCGCACCGGCGAGTGCGGCGCCACCTCGCGGTAGAAGCGGATCTCCCGCGGGTAGAAGCCGAGCTGGTCGGCGATCTCCCGCTGGTGCGGGATGTCGATCGGGAACTTCACGATCACGGTGTCGGGTCCAGCGGCTCCACCGCCGTAGCCGAGTTCGGCGCGGTAGAGCAGGCTCAGCAGCCCCGCTCCCACGGCGAACGGCGTGGTGGTCATCGACACCACGCTCGTGTCACCCTCGATGGCACCGCTGACGCGCAGCACCTCCGTCATCCAGGCGGCGTCGACCTCGTCGATCGAACGCGGCAGCCCAACTTCCAGTCCAGCGATGTTCCCCATGAGTACCCCCGGCGGAATGCTAGACCGATCGGCATGCGAGCCGTCCTGTTGACCGCGCACGGCGGGTACGAGTGCCTCGACGTCCGCAACGACGTCCCCGTGCCCACGCCCGGACCCGAGGGCGTGCTGGTGCAGATCGCCGCTGCTGCGGTGAACAACACCGACATCAACACGCGGGTCGGGTGGTACGAGGGTGGCGGTTGGACCGGTTCGTTCCGCTTCCCACGCATCCAGGGCATCGATGGCTGCGGCCGCATCGTCGCGGTCGGCGACGGCATCTCCACCGGGCGGATCGGACAGCGGGTGTTGATCGAACCGTGCTGGCGCGAGCCGGGCGCGCCGCTCGGCGAGGTGCGCTTCTTCGGCTCGGAGGTCGACGGCTCGTTCGCCGAGTTCGCCGTCGTGCCTGCACGTCACGCGCACCGCATCGACAGTGATCTCGCCGACGACGAGTTGGCCAGCTTCCCGTGCTCGTACTCCACCGCCGAGAACATGCTCTGCCGATCGGGTGTCGCCGAGGGCGAGCGCGTGCTGGTCACCGGTGCCTCCGGTGGCGTCGGCTCGGCCGCCGTGCAGTTGGCCGCGGCCCGCGGCGCGCACGTCACCGCCATCGCCGGGTCGGCCAAGCACGCGCTGTTGCGCGAGCTCGGCGCCGAGGCGACCCTCGACCGCGACGACGACGTGGTTGCCGGGTGCGGCACCGACGCGTTCGAGGTCGTGATCGACGTGGTGGGCGGCGACACGTGGCCCGCACTGCTGCAGGTGTTGCGCCCTGGTGGTCGCTACGCGGTGGCGGGCGCGATCGCCGGACCGGTGGTGCCGCTCGACCTGCGCACGCTGTATCTGAAGGACCAGACCTTCTTCGGTTGCACGGTGCTCGGCGACGGTGTGTTCACCTCGCTCGTGCAGCGCATCGAGCGTGGCGAGGTGCGCCCGGTGGTGGCTGCCACGTTCCCGCTCGAGCGCATCGTCGACGCGCAGGAGATGTTCCTCACCAAGGGCCACGTCGGCAAGATCGTGCTCCAGGTCACCGCGCCGTGAACTACGGTGCGCGGCATGTCGCTCGAACTGATCCCGCTCTTCACCTGCACCGTCACGCTGGCGCCCACCATCACGGTGTCGTCGTCGCTCGTCATCGGTGAGGTCACCGGCGCCACCATCGTGGGTGAGCGCGTCAACGGCACGATGAAGGGCCACGCCGCTGCCGACTGGCTGCGCGTGTCACCCGAGGGCTACGGCACGCTCGACGTGAAGATCACCTACGAGACCCACGACGGCGCGCTCGTGCACGCCACCTACAGCGGCCGCCTGCAGTTCGACACGATGACCGTGTTCGCCGCTCCCCTGTTCCACACCGGCGACGAGCGGTACCTCTGGATGAACCGCATCCAGGCCGTGGCGAAGGGCACCTTCCAGCCCGACGGCACGCTCGTCTACGAGATGTACGAACTGCGCTGACCCGTCAGCTCGCGTAGGCGGGTTCTTCGTCGTCGAGGATGGCGAGCAACTCGGCGAAGTGCAGCTCGGCACCCTCCGGGTACTCCAGCCACTGCCGGCAGGTGAGCTCGGCGATGTCGTCGGGAATGGTCATCAGCCGTTGCCCGGTGCTCATCGCGTACACGTGCAGCTGGGCGACGCGCTCGAGGTAGTAGAGCTCGTCGAACGCCTCGGCCACGGTCTCGCCCACCACCATCACGCCGTGGCTGCCCAGGAACACGGTGCTCACCCCGTCGGCCAGCAGTGCGGCGAGGCGCGGCCCTTCGCGGTCGTCGAGGAACATGCCGCCGAAGTTGCGGTCGTACGCGACACGGCCGAAGAACCGGCACGAGCTCTGGTCGAGCATCTGCAGTTCGAAGCCGTCGAGGCACGCGAGCGCCGTCGAATAGGGCATGTGGGTGTGCAGGATCACCTTCGCGTGCGGCACCAGCCGGTGCAGATGCGAGTGCAGGAACCACGCCGTCGGGTCGGCGGCAGGATCGGGTTCGCCGCCTGCCTGCTGGGCGTCGAGCAGCAGCAACTCGCTGGCGCGCATACGCGAGAAGTGCCGGCCGCGCGGATTGAGGAGGAACTGGTGGTCGCTGCCGGGCAGCAGCGCACTGAAGTGGTTGGCCACACCCTCGTGGAGTCCGAGGCGTGCGGTCCAGCGGAACGCGGCGGCGAGATGTCGACGCTGTTCCGCTTCGTTCACTGCAGTACCTCCGGGAAGCCTGGGGCACGCAGGTCGGTGCCCAGCGCGTCCTCCAGGAGCTTCACCACCTGGCTCGACCACGCGTCACCACCGTACTGCGAACGGGCACGGATGAAGGTCTGCATGGTCTGGCCGGCCAGGTCGAGCGGCACGCCGAAGTCGCGGCCGAAGCCGAGTGCGAAGCCCAGGTCCTTCACGGCGAGGTCCATCGTGAAGCCGATGTTGTAGCTGCCGTTCAGGATGACCTGGCTCTCGGTCTCGTGCACGAAGCTGTTGCCCGAGCTGTTCAGGATGGCCTCGAACGACTTGGCGAGGTCGAGCCCGCCACGCTTGGCCAGCATCAGCGCCTCACCGGCGGCCACGAGGTGGATGAAGGCGAGCATGTTGGTGATGACCTTGATGACCGCGGCGCTGCCGAGCGGCCCCATGTAGAGCACCGGGCTGCCGATGGTGGCCAGCAGGTCGGCGTGCACCTCGTACACCACGGGATCGCCACCCACGAGCACGGTGATCTCGCCAGCGGCCGCCTTGTGCACACCGCCGGTGACGGGCGACTCGAGCATGTGTACGCCACGCTCGGCGCACAGCGCGGCCAGGCGCACGGTCTCGCTCTGGTCGTTGGTGCTGTTGTCGATCCATGTGCCGCCGGTGGCCAGACCGGCCAGGATGCCGTCGGCGCCGGTGACCACGCGGTCGATCACCTGCGGCGACGGCAGGCAGGTGAACACCACGTCGCTGGCCTCGGCCACGCCCTTGGCGGTGTCGGCCCACTGCGCGCCGGCGGCGAGCAGCGGCTCGGCGAGCGTGCGGTCGAGGTCGGTGACGGTGACCTGGTGGCCGGCCTTCAGCAGGCTGTGGGCGAGGTGGAAGCCGAGGTTGCCGAGGCCGATGTAGCCGACGCGGCGCGGAGTGGTGGTCGAGGACATCCGACCATTCTCAAGGGTGGCCGAGCATCGATCAAGTGAAGTGTTGCGGCCCTGAGCCTTGACCTGGTTCATGCTCACCGGAGTACGATCGCCACGTGCGCGCCCCCCTGCCGCCCCTCATCGACCTCGAGGCGTTCGAGGCCGCGGCGCGGCACGGCAGCTTCGTGGCGGCCGCCGCCGAGCTGCACCTCACGCCCTCGGCCGTGTCGCACCGCGTGAAGTCGCTCGAGCGCCACCTCGGCGTGCCGCTGTTCACCCGTATGGCCCGGCGTATCGAGCTCACCGATCACGGCCGCGCCTACATGCCGAGCGTGCGCAAGGCGTTCGAGGAGTTGTCCGCCGCCACCAGTGGCATGTTCGGCTGGAGCCAGCCCCATCGCCGCCTGACGGTGCGCGTGCCCATCTCGTACGCGGTGAGCACCGTGGCACCTCGGCTGCACGAGTTCCGGGCGCTGCACCCCGGCATCGAGGTGCGCATGGTCAGCGCCATCTGGGCCGACACGATGGCCACCGACGACATCGACATCGACGTGCGCTACGGCACCGGTTCCTGGCCGGGCCACCAGTCGGAGCTGCTGCACACCGAGTCGGTGTCGGCCATCTGGTCGCCCGCGCTCGAGGCCGAGCACGGCCCGATCACCGACCCGGCACAGCTGGCCGACCTCCCCCGGGTGCACATCCTGGGCCAGGAGGACCCGTGGGCCGCCACCACCGGCACGGGGCCAGTCACGTCGGTCGACACGTCGCTCGCCGCAATGGCCATGGTGGCGGCCACGCCCTGCAGCACCGTGATGCTCACCCGCTTCGCCGCCGACGGTCTCGCCGCCGGCCGGTTCGTCACGGCACCCGGCTGCACCGTCCCCGCCACCGAGTCGCACTGGGTGGTGGCGCCGGCCGACCGCGGCGAGCGCGGCCCCGACGCCCAGCACTTCGTCGATTGGTTGCGCTCGAACGCGACAGCGGCGGCCCCACCCCGAGGGTGAGACCGCCGCTGCAGGACTGCAGGATGCAGGTGGCTCAGCCGAGCCAGGCCTGCCAGACGTCGGTGTTGGCGTCGACCCACTTCTTCGCGGCGTCGGCCGGCGTCATGCCGTCGCGATCCACGTAGCCGGCGATCTCCGACTGCTGCTCGGTGGTGAGCGTCAGCTTCGAGAGCAGGTTGAACACCGCAGCGTTCTTCTCCTCGAGGCCGGCGTTGGCCGCCTTGTACAGCTCGTCCACGGCGTAGTCGCAGGCGTAGCCACCGTCACCGGCCGCAGCCGAGGCCAGGCACTCGTCGGTCACGTCGGGCAGCTTCACCTCGGTGAGGTCCACCTCGAGCTGCTTCCAGTGCGGCTTCCAGAACTGCAGCAGGATGGGCTGCTTGTCGGCGATGGCCTTGTCGATGGCGGTGAGCAACGCGGCTTCCGAACCGGCCACCACGTACTTCAGCGGCAGTTCGAGGTTGGCGATGATCTGCTCGTCGAACGTGACGTAGCTGGGGTCGCCCATGGTGAACTGGCCCAGGTCGCCCGACTCGGCGGTGGCGAACAGCTTGGCCAGCTCGGGATCCTTGAAGCCTTCCCAGGTGGCGAGTTCCGGGTGCTCGTCGATGACGAACGTCGGGACGTACCAGCCGATCTTGGCGGACGGGCCGAGCTTGCCGATGTCGACCACCGAGCCCTTGCCGGTGATGTAGGTCTCGTAGTCGGCGGCGTGACCCGACGGCCACACCTCGAGCACGGCGTCGATGCTGCCGTCGTCGAGACCCACCCACGTGGCGTTCTCGTCGATGTCGATGATCTCGACGGTCGTGTCGAGGTTCGCCTCGATGACGGCCTGCGCGACGTAGGCGTTGACGGCGGAACCGGTCCACGGGTTGACGGCCAGAGTGATGGCCTCGCCGCCACCGCCGCCGCCACCCGACGTCTCGCCGGTGGCGGCCGTGGTCTCCGACCCGCCGCTGGTGCCCTCGCTGCCTTCGCTGCTGTCGTCGCCGCACGCGGCGAGGAGCGACGCGATGGCGACGCCGGCGAACAGCGCACGCGCGGTGCGGGATGTCCTCATTGATTTCCCCCTTGTTTGGAAGTGCCCCATGCCTGGGTGATTCGGTCGAGCATGATGGCGAGCAACACGATACTCAAACCACCTGCAACTCCCTGCCCAAGCTTCTGCAACGGCTTGGTGGTGGCCTCGTATGCCACGAGGCCCAACCCGCCTCCACCGATGAGCGCAGCGATGATGACGGTGGCCAACACCATCATCAGCGTCTGGTTGATGCCGAGCAGGATCGACTTGCGGGCCAGCGGCAGCTGCACCATCCGCATCTCCTGCGGCCCGGTGGCGCCGAACGACGTGGCGGCCTCTCGCGGGGCCACCGGCACCTCACGCATGCCCAGCGACGTGAGACGGATGCACGGCGGCACGGCGTAGATGACGCAGGCCACGACACCGGCCGAACGGCCGATGCCGAACAGGAACACCACGGGGATGAGGTACACGAACGCGGGCAGCACCTGGGCCACGTCGAGGAACGGCCGCAGGAACCGCTCGAACCGGTCGGATCGTCCGGCCAACACACCCAACGGAAGCGCCAAGAGCACGCTGAACGCGATGGCCACCAGCACCTGGCTGAGCGTGTCCATGGCGATGTCCCACAGTGCCACTCGCCCGCCGCCGCCGGGGATGGTGCCCATGGCTGCGACCAGGATCATGCAGAGGCCAACGCCGGTGGCGAGCCGCCACCCCTTGCTGGTGAACCCGATGAACGAGATCACCACCACCACGAAGAACCACGGCAACCACAGCAGGAACCGGTACAGCGGGTCGATGACGTTGAGGACCAGGAAGTCGCTGATGGCCTGGGTGACGTCGCTGAGGTTGTCCTGCACCCACTCGACGGCGTTGTCGATGGGCGTCGCGATGTCGACGGTGAGCCACGACGGGAACGTGGTCCAGTCGAACGCGTGCGCCAACGCCACGGCAACCACCACGGTGCCGAGTGCGATCCAGCGCGCGACGTGGTGCGGCACCTTCGGCAGCATCGCGGACCAACGGTTGAAGCGGTGCTTGCGTTCGCCGGTGGTGATGCGGTCGAGTGCGATGGCCAGCAGCACGATGCCCAGGCCGGCGGCCGCGGCGGCACCCACGTTCTGCTTCTGCAGGCCACTGAGGACCACCTGGCCGAGGTCGCCGGTGCCGAGCAGCGACGCCAGCACCACCACGCCGAACGCCATCATGATCACCTGGTTGAGACCGAGCAGGATGCTGCGGCGAGCGACGGGCAGCTGCACCTTGAAGAGTTGCTGCCGCGCGTTGGCACCGAACGACTGCCCCACCTCGTTCATCACCACGGGCACGTTGCGCAGGCCGTGGTTGGTGAGCCGCACCGCCGGCGGCAATGCGTAGATGACGGTGACCACGATGGCGGGTGGCACGCGGATGCTGAAGAGCACCTGCACCGGGCTGAAGTACACGAAGATCGGCAGCACCTGTGCCGTGTCGAGCAGCACGCGCACCACCTGTTCGACGCGATCGCTGCGCGACGTCCAGATGCCCAGCGGGACGCCGAGCACCAGCGCGATGAACACCGCCACCAGCATGATGGCCAACGTGATCATCGCCAGGTCCCAGTCGGCGATCATGCCCACGCCCAGCATCGCCGCCGCGCCGGCCAGGCCGGCACGGATGCCACCAGTGCGCCAACCGATGGCACCGGTGAGCGCCACCACGCCGGGCCAGCGCAGGAACTCGAGCACGTTCATCGTGACCTCGAACATCCACTGCAAGAGGTCGGTGATGGGATCGAGGAAGTACCGGAACAGTGGCGACGACTGGCGGTTGTTGACCGTCCACTTGTAGGCGTCCTGCGCCTTCGACTGGATGTTCAGATCGAGCCAGCTCGGCACCTCGTGCGCGATGACCACCGCCACGATGGCGAGCGCAAGGAATGCTCCGTAGGCCTGGTAGCGCTTGCGGCGGCGCGCGTCGGCGACCTCGTCGGACTCCTGCTGCGGCAACGCCTCGACGGACACCGCCGACATCAGGCGTCCTCGCCGGCGATCACCGAGAGCACGCCCACGCGGTCGATGGTGCCCACGGTGGCGCCGTCGCGCACCACGCGCACCGGCAGGTCGCTGTGCGCCACCAGACCCACCGTGTCGCGCACCTTGGTGTCGGCCGACACCTCACCGGCGAACGGACCGTCGCTGGGCGGCGCCATCACGGCCTCCACCGGCACCACGTGGCTGCGCGGCACGTCGCGCACGAAGTTCTCCACGTACTCGTCGGCCGGGTTCAGCACCACCTCGGCAGGCGTGCCCACCTGCACGAACCGACCGTTGCGCATGATCGCGATGCGATCACCCAGCCGCAGTGCCTCCTGCAGGTCGTGGGTGATGAACATCATCGTCTTCTTCAGCTCACGGCGCAGGCGCACGATCTCGTCCTGCATCTCGCGACGGATGAGCGGGTCGAGCGCCGAGAACGGCTCGTCGAACAACATGATGTCGGGGTCGGTGGCGAGTGCTCGGGCCAGACCGACGCGCTGCTGCTGGCCACCCGACAGATCCAAGGACGCCACGCACGCGTGGGTCGGTCTGGCCTTTGGTAGCTCGCTGA
>SXKB01000114.1 GCA_005778215.1 Actinomycetota bacterium
GCGGGTCTCGGCGAGGCCGGCGAGGCGGGCCAGGCTGAGCAGTTCCCAGGCGCGGCAGTGGGCGCGATCGATGCCGCCGTAGCCGTCGAGGAACGCCGCGCGAGCCTCGGCGACCATGTCGGTGCTGCGTCGGCCGACGACGGCCTCGCGCGTGAGGTGGGCGAGCATGTTGGCCACGTCGAGCGCGGCCGGTGCCATGGTGCAGTCGTCGAGGTCGATCCACGCGACGTGCTCGCAGTCGACCACCAGTTGCCGCGGGTGGCAGTCGCGATGAGAGGGCACGAGCGGCGTGCCGTGGAGCAGCGCGGCGCCATCGATCACGCGATCCACCTGGGGCAGCAGGTGGTCGGGCGTCATCGTTCGCAACTGCGCGACCTCGTCGTCGACCGTCCACTGCCGGTCGAGGTCGGCGCCACTCTCGTGGAGCCTGCGGAGGGCCACGCCCGCCCGGTGACAGGAGGGCACCCACTCGCCGTCCTCCACCGACTGCAGTTCGAGACCCGGTCGATGACCGACCACGCCGACATGGCCGGTGACATCGCATCCGTACGAGGGTGGCACGATGTCGGCGAGACCCGCGGCGGCGAGGGCGCTGAGGCGACGATGGTTCCCGCGAGCACGCGGGCTGTGGAAGACCTTCACCACCAGGGTGCGCCGGCCGTCGGTGGCGAGTGCCGTGACGCGCCGCCCTGGCACATGCCGCAACACCTCGGTGACGGTCACGTCGGGGTGGAACGCGAACGACGCGCCGAGCGCGTCGCCGAGCCGGTCGTCGGCGGGCAGCAGGAGGTCAGGCCACTGCACGGGCGTGCTCCGCCATGACCACGATGCGGCGCGCCCGCTCGTTCCAGCCGTGGTGCGCCAGTGCGTGAGCGCGTCCGGCGGCTGCTCGAGTAGCGGCGGACGGGTCGTCGGCCACGCGCAACATCGCCGCCGCGAGCGCCTCGGCATCGCCTGGTGCGATCAGCGTGCCGAACGCGCCGTTGCCGAGTGCGTCGGGGATCTGACCGATGGCACTGGCCACCACCGGAGTGCCGGCCGCGAGGTACTCATAGAGCTTGAGCGGCGAGAACGAGAACCCGTCGAGGGCGGGATACGGAGCGATCGCCATGTCGACCGCGGCCAGCAACGTGGCCACCTCGTCGTGCGACCGGTGGCCGAGGAAGTGCACCCTGGTCTGCACGCCCAGTGCGTCGGCGAGCTCGCTGAGTTCCTGACGCACCGGCCCGTCGCCCACCACGGCGAGGTGCAGCTGTGAGCGACGCGACACCGCGGTGATGGCAACGTCGACGCCGTGCCAGGGTCGCAGCGCGCCCACGAATCCGGCAACGATCGCATCCCCGGGGAGGCCGAGTTGCTCACGTGCGGCGTCCCGTGTCGGCAAGGTGCGGAACCGCTCGACCTCGGCGCCGTTCTCCACGACCACGCAACGGGAGGTGGGGGAGGCATGGCGCACCTTCTGCGCGACCTCCTCGCTCACGGCCACTGCGAGATCGGCCTCGGCGAGCACCTGACGCTCGATCGACGTGGCGAGATCACCGAGCTGCAGCCCCCGCCACTGCGCATCCTCCTCGGCGAGCAGCGCGTTCACCTCGACCACGTGGTGCGTGCCGGGCATCGTGGCGACGAGCCGGCGGCCGGCGTCGCCGAACAGCGACAGGCGCTCGTACACCAGCTGGGGCGCGAACTCGCCCACCGCCGGGCCGAGATGGGTGACGACGTGTTCCACGAAGGCGAGCTTGTTGTGCTCGCGCTGCAGACCCTCGGCCCGGCCAGGGTGGGGCAGCAGCCGTACGTCGGCGAGCGATGCGGCGAACGACGGGTCGAGGTGCTCGTGCCCGGCGACGGCGACCAGTTGCACCTCGTGCCCTTCGGCGGCGAAGGCCGACGTGATCGACGCGAGGTGCATCGACGCGCCCTTCTCGCCCGGCAGACGGATGCCCAGGTCGGTGCAGAGCACGGTGATCCTCATCGGCCGGTGGCCTCGTGGAACACGTCGAGCAGCGCTGCCGTGGCGAACGCGGGAGCGAACTCGCCGATCACTCGGGTACGGCCGGCGGCGCCCATCGCTGCGGCGCGGTCGGGGTGCGCGAGCAGATCGTCGATGGCGGCGGCCAACGCGGCGGCGTCCTCGGGCGGCACCAGCACGCCGTCGCGCCCGGTGGCGATGAGCTCGTCGAGCCCCACCACATCGGTGCTCACCACGGGGATGGCACGGGCCATCGCCTCGATGAGCACGGTGGGCATGCCGTCGCGGTCGCCGTCGGGATCGATGCGGCACGGCAGGGCCAGCAGCGCACACCGGCGATAGGCGGCGTCGACCTCGGTGGAGGGGAGGGGACCACGGAACACGATCCGATCGGCGATGCCCAACGAGCCGGCGAGTTGTTCGAGGTCGGCGCGGCACGGGCCGTCGCCGATGATCTCGAGCATGCGGTCGGCGGTCGTGTGCGCCATGGCCTGCACCAGCAGATCGATGCCCTTCTTCGGCACCAGGCGGGCCACGCACAGCACCGGCCCGGCAGCATTCGGCACGAGCGCGTCGGGCATCGGGAGGCCGTTCGGCACATACCGCACGCGGCGGCCGGGCAGTTCCTCACGGAGGTGCTTCACGTTGTAGTGCGAGACGGTGACCACCGTGGTGGCCTCGCCCAGGCGCTCGGGCAGTCGATCGGCGTTGTCCACGTGGAAGATGTCCTTCGCATGGGCCGTCACCGAGAACGACACGCCGGCCAGCGCCGCAGCATCGCGCGCCACCTCGGCGGCGGCAGTCGCGAAGTGCGCATGCACGTGCTGGTAACCGTCGCGGCGCACGCGATCGGCCACCATGCCGGCCTGCTGGAACCGGCGCCAGCCGCCATGACGGCGCGCCCGTACCGCACGGCGCGACCACTCCACCGGATGGCGCAGGCCGACTCGCAGGTGAGCGGCGAGCAGTTCCGACGTCCAGCGTGGCTTGCGCGGCAGGTAGCGCACGGGCGCCCGCACGGCGGCGACATCGGGATGCTGGGCGCCGGCCTCGGGCTCGAGCAGCGCCTCCACGCCGACGTGCACGCCCTGGGCCTCCAGCCCCAACAGTTCGCGGACGATGAACGTCTCCGACAAACGCGGATATCGCTTCAGCACGTACAGCACACGGAGTCCGTCACCATCTCGGGTGTCGGGATCGGTGGACGGGAGCACGGCGCGGGCCTCCAGGTGTGTGTCGTCGACCGCCGTCATCGTCCCGCTCCCCAGGACGCTGCGGCCAACGTCCGGTCGTGATCCTTCAGGCTCCGCTCCCACCGCCGCTGCCCTGTCGACGGGCCACGGAACTTGCGGTACACCCCGTCGTGGGCCATCAGCGCCCCGTGCGTGCCCTGCTCCACGATGCGCCCGCCCTCGAGCACGACGATGCGATCGGCGTGCTCGATGGTGGACAGGCGGTGTGCCACCACGATGGTGGTGCGCGCCCGAGGGAGGTTCTCCAGTGCGGCGATGATCAGTTCCTCGGAGGCCGGGTCGAGTGCGCTCGTCGGCTCGTCGAGGATGAGGATCGGCGCGTCGCGCAGGATGGCACGAGCGATCGCGACTCGCTGGCGTTGGCCACCGGACAGGTTCGCACCGCGTTCGCCGATGGGCGTGTCGAGCCCCATCGGCAGCCGCGACGAGAACTCGTCGACCAACGCGAGCCGGGCGGCTCGCTCGATGTCGGCGTCGGACGCCCACGGGCGACCGATCGCGATGTTGTCGCGCAGCGTGCCGCGCAAGAGCGTGCAGTCCTGCAGCACCATGCTCACCTGACGGCGCACCGACCGGAGGCTGACGTTGCGCAGGTCGACACCGTCGATGCACACCTGCCCCTCGGTGGGGTCGATGAGGCGTGGCACCAACGAGGCGATGGTGCTCTTGCCGGCGCCGGTGGGGCCCACCAGCGCCACGGTCTCGCCGGCCTGGATGGTGAGGTCGACATGGTCGAGCGCCAACTCGCGCCCGTAGGTGAAGCTCACGTCGACCAGTTCGATGGCGCCGCGGGTGGGAGGCATCCATGCCGCGTACGGGTGATCGACGATCTGCGGCGCTTCTGCCAGCACGTCGCGGATGCGCTCGACCGACACCATGCCCTTCGAGAACGAGTTCGACAGCTTGGCGAGCGCCTTCACCGGCTTGTACATCGAGCCGACGTAGCTGAGGAACACCAGCAGTTCACCGGGGCTGAGCTTGCCGTCGAGCACGCGGATGGCGCCGAAGCCCATCACCAGCGCCGTCGAGATGACGGCGGTGATGTCGACCGCGGGGCTGAAGCGGGCCTGGTAGCGGGTGGCCTCCAGGCCGGCGCGCAGGCTGTTGCCGGTGAGTTCACCGAACCGCTCGCTCTGGGTGTCCTCCAGCGAGAACGCCTGCACCAACTGCATCGCGGCCAGGTGCTCGCTCGCGGCGGCGGCGACATCACCGTCGGCCTTGCGGGCCCGTCGCGACGCCGCCTTGAGGCGCTTGGTCGAGGTCCACACCACGTACACGAGCACCGGGGTGGCGGCGAGTGCCACGAGAGCGAACACCGGATCGAGCCAGAACATCACGGCCGTCATGCCGATGAGCAGCAGCGCGTTGGGCAGCAGGACTGCGAGGCTCTGCACCACCAGGTCCTGCGCGCGGTCGGCGTCACCCGTGAGCCGGGTGGTGAGATCGCCGACGCGATGCTCGCCATGGAACCGCAGCGAGAGGCGGTTGAAGTGCGAGAACACCGAGTCACGCACGTCGTTGGCGATGCGCAGGCCCGAGGACGACAACAGCCGAGTGGCCCAGTAGTCGAGGAATGCCGCCATCGCCACGATGAGGATCAGCGACAGGCATGCCGCCACGAGCAGGCCGATGCGCCGTTCGCCGGTGGTGATCGCGGTGCCGAGCACGTCGTCGACCACCACGCGCAACGGCCAGGGTTGCGCCAACCCGGCCACCACTTCCAGCAGCGCACAGCCGCCACCGATGGCGAGCTCCTTGCGGTACGGGCGGGCGTGGCCGGCGAGGAACCGGAAGCTGCTCATCGGCCGACGGCCAGGCGGTCGTGGCGGGAGGCGATGCCGGCCATGTCGGCGAGCAGGGCGGCGGTGCGGTCGGCGCCGTCGAGGTGCACCCCGGCGTCGGCCAGCGAGCGCGGGTCGAGGCGGCGGGGACGGTGCAGCAGCCACGACAGTTCGGCGATGTCGGCGCCGGCGTCGACGATGTCGGCCAGGCCGAGCGACGAGAAGCGACTGGCGCGGATGGCCTGCTCGCGGCGAGGTGCCCGGCGGGGCACCAACAGGGGCTTCACGCCGGCCGCCAACGCCTCGACGGTGGTGTTGTAGCCGGCCATCTGCACCGAGGCCGCAGCACGCATCAGCAGGTCGCCGCAGCGTTCCACCGTGCCGACCACCTCGAGACGATCGAGACCGTCGAACTCGCCACCGTTGCGGGCGAGCGGGCCGACGATCATGATGCCGCGCCACTCGCGGTTGCGGCGGACGAGTTCGGTGCCGATGTGGCGCACGTCGTGGCCGTCGGCGCCGCCGCCGGCGGCCACCACCAGCAGGCGCGGGTCGACGGCGGGCTGGCGGCGGGGGCGCATCGCCTCGGGCATCACCCAGCCCACGTACTCGGGGGTGAGTGGCAGGCCGTACTCCTGCTCGTGGTCGCACACGTGGCGTGCGCCGTAGACCAGGGCGTGGTCGTAGGTGTCGGCAGCGCCGGCCCACCGTTCGCTGGCCAGCTCGCGGCGCACGGCGCCCGCGTCGTCGATGATGTCGCGCAGGCCGAGCACGGTGGCGATGCCGAGCTGGTTGCAGCGATCGAGGCCGGGGCGCAGCTCGCCCTTCGTGCCGAAGGGATGACGATCCACCACCACGACGTCGGGTCGCACGGTCTCGATGACCCGCTGGAACGTGCCGGCTCGGCGTTCGAGCACCTGCGTCTCGGTCATCACGCCGTTGCGGTAGGTGCCCGTCTCGTCCTTCACGAACGTGGGCACGCGTACGATGCGGATGTCGCGACGGCGCAACCAGGGCAGGTCGGCCGCCACGCCGGTGACCACGGTGATGTCGGCGTGGGGGTCGCGGCGCAGCACCGCTTCCGCCAGCGACACGTTGCGGCGGACGTGGCCGAGGCCGAAGCCGTCGTGCGACGTGAAGACGTAGGAACCCATGTCATCAGCGTCGTCGCTTGCGGGGGCAACCAACAGTGGCCGTTCGGGGTGGGCCATGGACCGACTGGTACTAGTACCGATGTACACCTCCCGTCACCAAACGTTCACCTGCTGTTCGGCGTGGGGCTCAGGTGCGGTACTGCACCCCCGGGAGCACGCAGAGCTGCTCGAAGACCAGGTTGGCGGCCGTGAGGGCCGTGTTGCCCGAGGTGTCGTACGCGGGTGCCACCTCCACCAGGTCGCACCCCACGAGTCGCAGGCCGCGGCAACCGCGGACGATCTCGACGCCCTGCACCGACGTGAGGCCGGCGATCTCGGGTGTGCCCGTGCCCGGGGCGAACGCCGGGTCGAGGCCATCGATGTCGAACGTGAGGTACACCGGAGCGTCGCCGAGCGAGGCGCGCACCTCCTCCATCAACGGCGTGAGGGACCGGTGCCAGCACTCCTCGGCCGTCACCACGCGGCCTCCCAGGGACGTGATCCAGTCGAAGTCATCGGCCGCGTACCCGCTGCCGCGCAGGCCGATCTGCACCACTCGAGTGGGATCGACGAGGTGCTCCTCGATCGCGCGCCGCAGCCACGACCCGTGGGTGATGGGTTCGCCGAACATGCTGGGGTTCACGTCGGCGTGGGCATCGACGTGGACGACGCCCACCGGCCCGTGGTGCGCGGCCACGGCCTGCAGCACCGGGTGGGTGATGGTGTGATCGCCGCCGAGCCCGATGGGTACGGCACCGGCAGCGAGCACGTCGGCCACGAAGTCGCGGATGATGGGCACGCACGCGGGCGCATTGAAGGTGTTGATCGCCACATCACCGATGTCGGCGATGGTGAGGCTGTCGAACGGTGCCGCTCTGGTGGCCATGTGGTACGGCCGCAGCAGTGCGCTCTCCGCGCGGATGGCGCGTGGGCCGAACCGAGCGCCGGGGCGGTTCGAGGTGCCGATGTCGAACGGCACGCCGTACACGGCCACGTCGAGGCCGTCGGCGGTGTCGCGCGCCGGCAGGCGCATGAACGTGGCGGGCCCGCCGAAGCGTGGCATCTGGTTGCCGCCGAGCGGCTGAGGTCGAGACGGTTCGCTCACGCCCCGATCTTCCCACGGTGGGGTCAGGGCATACGTGGGTCGAGCGCGGCCAGTTCGAGGAACCGTTCGAACGCGTCGTTCGCGCCCTCGTGGTCGCCGCTCATCAGCAGGTCGATGAGCAGCCCGCGCACCACGCCGGCGAGCAGGCGCGATTGCCGGTGCGCGTCGGGGCCGAGCCACTGTGCCTGTGACTCGCTGGCCGCCGCCCAGTCGTGCAGGCGCTCGACCAACTCCTCGGTGCCAGGACGCTGCCGCATCGCCGCGGCGTACATCTCCACCATCAGCACCTGCTCGTTGCGGCGCTGCGGGCTGCTGACCTCCCGCCACACGGCGCGCGACGCCTCAGCCGGGTCGTCGGCATGCTGCTGTGCCACCGGCCATGCTGCGGCATACAGCCGTTGGTCGAGTGCCTTCACGACCTCGGTGACCAGGCCTTCCTTCGAGCCGAAGTGGTAGATGAGCATGCGATGGCTGGTGCCGATCTCGTCGGCCAGCTGGCGCAGGCTGAGGTCGGCCAGTCCGCGTTGCACCACGGTGTCGACCGCGGCCTGGAGGAGCGTCGCCCGGGTGTCACTCATGGTTGCAGCGTACTGTACCACTTGGTACGTTGGTCTGTACCAAGTGGTACAGACCAACGAGGAGCATCGACGTGGACCTCACCACCACCCGCATCATCGACGTGCCGATCGACCGTCTCTGGTCGCTGCAACTGGCCCACGAGTCATGGCCCGAGCACCTGCCCAACTTCTCCGCCGTGCGCCGGTTGCAGCCCGGTGCGCCGTTCGGGGTGGGCAGTGCCGCCGAGATCACGCAGCCCGCGCTCGGCACCGTGACCTGGACGGTCACCGAGTTCGCCGTCGACGACACCCACCGCAGCTTCACCTGGGAAGGAGCCGCCAAGGGCGTGCGCTACGCAGGGTCGCACCGCGTGGAGGCCATCGGTGCGGCATCGAGACTCACGCTCGGCATCCGGGCCACCGGAGTGCTCGTCACCCTGATGGGCCCGTTGGTGAAGGGTCGCATGCAGCGTGCCATCGACGACGAAGCGGCGGCGTTCGAACGTTGGGCGTTGTCGGCCGACGGCTGACTCCAGCGGTCAGGTGCGCACCCGTTCGATGGCGTCGAACAGGTCGGCGCCGGTGAGCGACTCGATGATGTGACCCTCTCCGGGTACCTCGGTGAGCTCCACGGTGATGCCGAGGTCCTCCAGCGCGGCCTCCGTGTCGCGTGCCGCCTCCAGCCAGCCGGTGTCCTCCGCGCCGACGAACATCGCCACGCCGAGGCCGGTCAGGCGTGCGAGGGCCGGGTCGTCGCCGCCATCGGGGGAGTTGCCGGGGAACACCACGAGCGAACGGAACCGCTCCGGCGTGGCGATGGCTGCGGCGAAGGCCGACAGGCCGCCGTTGCTCACCCCGGCCAGATCGAACCGGCCGCCCTCCGGCGGATACTCGGTGGCGATCGCGTCGAGCAGTTCCGGTACCAGCGCCGCGGACGCGTCGGTGAAGAACAGACCCGTCGCCGGCGCGGCCGGTGACAGCACGACGTAGTCGCGTTCGAGCGCGGCGTCCCGCCATCGTTCGGACACGATGCGTTCGGCGAGGTCGATGTCCTGGCCGCCGGGCGGGAAGGCGAACAGCACCTTGCCCGGTGCCCCCGCCGTGCGGCCCTCCGGCACCAGCAACACGTACTCGACCACGGTGCCGTCGGTGGTGGTGAACGTGCGCCGAGTGACCTGCCCGGCGACCACGGGTGCGGCGGTGGTGTCGGCGGTGGTCGCACTGCTGCACGCGGCAAGTGCGAGCACGGCAGCCGCGACGAGTGGACGAGCCCGGAAGGAGACCATCACGACAGTCTGTCCCCGAACTGGTCAGCCTTCGAACAGGGCCGCCCCTGCTCGGCTGCTGACCAGTTCGGCAAGCAGCGGCCAGAGCGGGTGACCGGATCCGTCGCTGCGCTCCTCCCGATTCGTCGGGACCGAGCGTGCGCTGCGCGCAGAGCGGGTGACCGGATCCGTCGCTGCGCTCCTCCCGATTCGTCGGGACCGAGTCGTGGCCGCAAGCGGCCAGAGCGGGTGACCGGATCCGTCGCTGCGCTCCTCCCGATTCGTCGGGACCGAGCGTGCGCTGCGCGCAGAGCGGGTGACCGGAATCGAACCGGCATCATCAGCTTGGA
>SXKB01000016.1 GCA_005778215.1 Actinomycetota bacterium
AGCCCGCTGCTGTTCGTGCTCACGTGGGTGCTGCTCAGTGTGGCGCTGGTGCTGTGGTGGGGGATGAGCCTGCACCTGGGCATCCCCGGCGTGTGGGCGCTCAGCGTCGTCGGCAGCGCCCTGCTCGCGAACGGGCCGCGCCTGTTCGTCGATCGCGGCGCCACCTGGGACTGGGTGATCCCCGTCGCGTACGTGCTGGCGTTCGCGGTGGTCGGCGCGCTGGTGTGGACGTTCGAAGCGCGGTTCCGTCGCAAGCGGGCGAAGGTGCCCGAGCTGAACGAGTACCTGCGCACCGCTGCAGTGCCGACACCGTCCACCTTGCAGCGCGAGCCCGACGACATGGACGCCGAGCTGCTGCGGTGGGCGTACGAACTGTGCCTGCAACCGGTCGACCGGTTCGACGGCTTCGAGTGGGGTGAGCAACTGCACGGTGGCACCGTGGTGCGCTACCAGCTGAACTATCTCGGCTGGGCACTCGCCCCGTATGCCGTGAACTACGTGCCGAACGCCGTGGCCACCATCGAACCGGTGATGCGCAACCTGGTGCTGAAGCAACTCGACCTGCGCGTGTGGCGCTACTGGCAGCTGCTCAACCGTGTCGGCAACCTCGACTCGAACCCCGACCCACTGGTGCGCGACAACATCATGTTCTCGGGGTTCACCGGCGACCAGATCAACCTCTACGAGGCGGCCACGGGCAGCACCCGGTTCGACGAGCCCGGCTCGCTCACGTTCGTGTGGGAAGACGGTCGCACCTTCGCGTACGACCACCACTCCTGGATGGAGGCCGTGCAGCGCAACTTCGAGCGCAGCCGTCTGGGCTTCTTCCCGTGCGAACCCGGATGGGCGTTCGCGGCGTGCAACACCATCGGTGCCCAGGCGTTGCTGGGTCACGACCGCTTGCACGGCACCACGATGTGGAGCGACATCGAGCCACGCTGGCGCGAGACCCTCGAGGCCGAGTACCTGATGCCCGATGGCAACTACGCCAACATCCGCTCCACCCACACCGGGCTGTCGTGGGACACGGGCGAGACACCGGGGGGCGAGTACTTCACCACCGGCTCGCACAGCTTCAAGGACGTGGCGCGCGACCTGCACGACCGCGGTCGTGCGCTGTCGCTGCGCGGTGTGCCGCAGAAGATGGCCGGGCTGCGCGCGCTGGTGGCCGACGGCGTGTTGCAACTGCAACTGCCCGAGGACTGGGAGCGCAACCGCGCACGGAAGACCGCCACACCCGGCTGGACGAAGTTGATCGGTGGTGCTCGTGCGGTGGGCGACGACGAGCTGGCCGAGGCGGCCATCCGTGCCCACGACCAGCAGTGCGCGACGGGCGAGCACTGGCCGGAGCGACCGCTCACCGCGGGTGTGGCGAATCTGGCGCTGCACATGCTGGTGCGTTGGTCGACGCCGCTCGACAACGCGTCCATCAACCTGCGCGGCTACGAGGCACCGGCAGGCCCGATGATCGCGTCAGCCCCGTGGCCGCAGGTGCTCGTCACGCTGGCGCGTTCGCACGACGGCGCATCGCTCGAACTTGCCGTGCGACCCGGCGCCGCTCCGTCATCGGCTCCCGTCGAGTTCACGCTGGCAGCGCTGGTGCCCCATGGCCAGTACCGCCTCGTCGGTGACGGCGTCGATCTCGGCCTCACCGCCGACGCCGATGGTGCATCATCGGTGGTGTTCGCGGTGGATCGTCCGTTGCGGCTGCAGCTGTCACCGGTGGCGGTGGCGTCGTGATCTCGATGTACCTCAACTGCGCGAAGGTGTGGACGCACCTGGTGCGGTTCGTCTGCCGCATCACCGGTCGCCCGCAGGTCACCTATCAGGCGCCCCCGCTCGACTCCCGAGGAGCTTCCCGATGACCGCCACCGTCACCGACCGACCCACCGCGTCGCCCGAGCCGCTGTTGCTGCCGGAACGACCGAAACGGTTCGGTCCCACGAGCCGCATCCTGCTGGCCCGGCTGGTGGTGGCGTTGGCTGCGGTGGAACTGGTGGGCACGTTGCTGGCGTTCGGCGCCGACAGCGACCCGTGGCGGGCAGTCGGCCTGGGCCTGGTGTACCCCGGGGCCGGGTTCCTGTTCACCGCGTCGCCGTTGCTGTTCCTGCTCACCCAGGTGCTGCTGGTGGTCGCGCTCGTGCTGTGGTGGGGGGTGAGCACCCACTTCTCCATCCCGCTCGTGTGGGCGGCATCGGCCGGCGCCGCCGGATTGCTGGCCGACGGCCCGCGCCTGTGGGTCGCCCGCGGCACCACGTGGGACTGGGCTGTTCCCGTGGCGTACGCGTGCGCGCTGGCGGTGGTGGGCGTGATGGTGTGGAAGATCGAGCGTCGCTTCCGCGCCAAGCGGGCCAAGGTGCCGGCACTGAACGCGTATCTCGCCGAGGTGGCACTGCCGCCGCGAGTCACCACGCTGCGACCGCCCGACCGCATGGACGCCGAACTGCTGCGGTGGTGCTACGCGTTCGCCGACCAGCCCGACGACGGACTCGCCGGCCTCGATTGGGGCGAGCAGTTCCACGGCGGCACGCAACTGCGCTACCAACTCAACGCGGTGTCGTGGGCCATGTCGCTGTACGCGGCGAACTACCTGCCCAACGCGCCGGCGCGGATGACCGAGGCGCTCGCGAAGGTGGTGCACAAGCACACCGACCTGCGCGTGTGGAGCTACTGGCACACGCTGAACCTGCTGGGGAACTTCGACCCGAACCCCGACCCGATCCGCCGCGACAACATCATGTTCTCGGCGTTCCTGGGCGACGTGATCAACAGCTTCGAGTCGGCCACCGGCGACCTGCGGTTCGACGAACCGGGTTCGCTCACGTTCGTGTGGAAGGACGGTCGCACGTTCGAGTACGACCACCACAGCATCACCGCGGCGGTACGCCGCAACTTCGATCGCAGCCGGCTCGGGTTCTTCCCGTGCGAGCCGGGGTGGTCGTTCACCGTGTGCAACGTGATGGGTGCCCAGGCGCTGCACGGCCACGACACGATCCACGGGTCGAACGAATGGGATGCGGTGCGCGATCGCTGGCGACGCACGCTCGACGAGGAGTACCTCACCCCCGACGGCTCGTACGCGCACATCCGCTCGAACCACATCGGCGTGTCGTGGGACACCGGCGAGGTGCCCGGCGGTCACTACTTCGCGAACGGCACGCACCGATTCGCCGACATCCTGCCCGAGCATGCGAAGAGGGCGAAGGCGCTCGACCTGCGAGGTGCGGCGCCGAAGATGAAGATGCTCTCGTCGCTGGTGCAGGACGGCACACTGCCGATGGAGCTGCCCGCAGAACCCGAACGTCACCACACGTCGTCGAGTGCGGTGCTGCCGTGGATCAAGGTGATCGGCGGGGCGCGCATGGTGGGTGACGAGTCGCTCATCAACGCCGCCATCGACGCGTCGGCACGCCAGTGCGCAACGGGCGAGCAGTGGCCCGCGCGACCGGTGGCCGTCGGTGGCTCGGGCTTCGGCTCGTACATGCTCGTGCGCTGGTCGGCTCCGCTCGACCTGGCCGAACTGGCCATCCGTGGCTGGGTGCCGCCCATCGGTCCGCTCGTGCGCGCCGACGAGTCGACGCTCATCACGCTTGCCCGTTGCGACGACGGCATGCGGCTCGACCTGGCGCTCGAGCCGGTCGCTGCGGCGGGTGTCGCGACGCTGCACTTCACCCACCTCGCGCCGGGCACGCACCGTCTGCACGGTGACGGCGTGGATCTCACGGTGACGGCGGACGACGACGGCACCGCCGTGACAACCCTGCCGCTCGATGCCCCGGTGCGCCTCGTTGTGGAGGGCGCACCATGATCCTCGACTGTGATCGCCTCTGGACCCGCATGGTGACGGCGACGTTCAAGGTGTTGCGCAAGCCGCGCGTCACCCAACCGCCGCCGCGTCCGTCGCGGTGACCAACCGGCTCAGTCCGCGAGCCTGCGCCGAGCGGTCAGCACGAGCGCGCCGCCCAGGCAGGTGAGGGACAGCGCCAACATCGCCGTGGCGGTGCCGTTCGATCCCGTGGTCGGCAACGGGGTGCTGCCCGCCACGTACTGCACGCCGACATCGACCTGCACGACGCCCGCGGCGCTCACCGCATCGATGTGCACGGTGTGGGTGCCGGCGGTGGTGCTGCCGACTCGCATCGCTCCGCTGAACGTGCCGTCACCGGCCGCCTGCATGGTGCCCAGCAGTACAGGTGTCGAGTGCAGCCAGACCTGCAGCGGGCTGTTCGGCTGTGCGTCGGCACCGCGCAGTTGGAGCAAGCCGCCTTCGCGAAGCCGCATGACGCCACCGACGACCGACGCCTGTCCGGCGGGATCGGCGAACGAGAGCTGCCACGTGAACTCGCTCGTGGTGATCACCACGCCATTGGCAGTGGTGCTGACACTGGCGGTCTGGGGGACGCCGTCGACGGTCACGACGACCTCACCCGGTGGCGTCTCGGTCACGGGCGTGCTCGTCGTGGTCGGCGCTTCGGTGGTGGTCG
>SXKB01000115.1 GCA_005778215.1 Actinomycetota bacterium
CCCGGATCGAGCAGTGCCTCGATGCGCTCGCGCACCAGCATCTTGCCGCGACCGCGATGACGCTCGACGTACTTCGGCCCGCCGCCGCCGTTGACGAGCGCGAGCTGCTCGTCGTGCGCGGCGATCTGGCGCAGGAGCGAGTCGCGGTTCTCGCGGTACGAGTCGCTCGACTCGATCACACGATCGGGCAGCACGGTCATCTCAGGCCTCCTGCGGGTTCGGTGCCCACGACGGTGGTCGCTTCTCGGCGAACGCGCGCATGCCCTCGGCGGCTTCCTCGCTGCGGAACAGGCGGTCGCTCAACACGGTCATCTCGGCCATGTCGGGCTGGCCGCTGCGCAGGATCTGCTTCGCCGCGGCAACGGCGTTCGGAGCGCCGGCCAGCACGCCCTGCACCAGCGTGCGCACGGTGGCGGCCACGTCGCCGCTGACATGGGTGACCAGACCCATGTCGCGGGCCGCCTCGGCGGTGAACGGCTCGCCGGTGAGCCAGGCGCCGGCCAACTTGCTCCAGCCGCAGCGGGCCAGGATGGGCACGCTGATGATGGCCGGGGCCACCCCGATGCGCACCTCGGTGAGCGCGAACGTGACGGCTGCGTTCACCACCACCAGGTCGCAGGCGGCCATCAGCCCGATGCCACCGGCGCGCACGGGCCCGTCGACGGCGGCGATGGTGACGGCGCGCATGCTGCCCAACCGCTCGATCGCGTCGGCCATCGGATTGCCCGCCGAGGGTGACTCGTCGTTCGCTGCTGCTCGCTCCTTCAGGTCGGCTCCGGCGCAGAACACGGGCGCGGTGTGCGTGAGCACCACGGCCCGCACGTCGGGCTGCTCGGCACGGTCGAGCGCGATGGCCAGCTCGCTGACCAGTTGGCGCGACAGCGCGTTGCGGTTGGACGGCGAGTCGAGCGTGATGGTGCACACCCCGCCGTCGACACTGCAGTGAACGACTTCCCCCACGTCGGCGACTGTAGACGCGTCGCCGACGCGGTCAATCAGCCGATGGTCCGGTGATCTCGCGCAGGAACGCCTCGGCGTCGGCGCGGTGCCGTGTGCGCCGCATCGGTGGCAACGCCTTCACGATGTCCCACCGGTAATTGGCCTTGCCGAGCCGCGGGTCCATCACGGCCACCACGCCGCGGTCGTCGGCGGTGCGGATGAGCCGGCCGGTCGCCTGCGCGAGCAGCATCGAGGCGCGGGGGATGTCGATCTGTGCGAACGCTTGCGCGCCCAGCAACTCTCGCCGTGCCGACAGCAGTGGGTCGTCGGGGCGGGGGAAGGGGATCTTGTCGACCACCACCAGGCTCAGCGTGCGGCCGGGGATGTCGACGCCCTGGAAGAAGCCCGACGTGGCGAACAGGCAGGCGTGCTCGTCGTCGCTGAACGCCCGCACCAGCGCCGTCTTCGGCAGATCGCGCTGCGTGAACACCGGGAAGTCGATGCGGGCGCGCACCGCCTCGGCGGCCGCGTCCATCGCCTTGTAACTGGTGAACAACGCGAGCGTGCGGCCGCCAGCGGCACGGATGAGCGCGGTGAGTTCGTCGTGCACCGCGTCGGCGTACTTCGGTGAACGCGGGTCGGGCATGTGCAGCGCGCAGTAGAGGAGTCCGTGGTGCTCGTAGTCGAACGGACTGCCCACGTCGATCTCGTCGTACCCGTCGTCGGGCAGACCGACACGAGCGCCGAGCGACGTGGGGATGGTGGCGCTCGTGAGCACCGCTGTGCGCGTGCCCCACACGCCCTCCGCCAACACGGGACCCACGTCGAGCGGCGCGATCTCGAGTCGGGGGAAGTCGGGGCCGCCACCCACGAACGCCACCGAGCCCTCCAGTTTCCCGAGCGCGGCGTCGATGCTCTCCTGCAGGCGGGTGGTGAGTTGCTGGCCGCGCAGCTTGCGTTGCTTCGCCTCGTCGACGTCGGTGTTGATGGCGCGCAGTGCGTCCTGTGCCCTCTGCAGCCGCCCGCGCAGGTCGACGAGCACGGACTGCACGTCGGCGGGGAACGGCATCGGCAGCCGTTGGCCGAGGTACGGGCTGAGTGCGTCGCGCAGCGCGGTGCCGCTCTCGGCCACCGGCCCCACCACCGCCGGGTCGTCGAGGATGCGCTTCAGCGCCACGGTGAGGTTCGTGAAGCGACCGCCGCTGATCTCCATGCCGACGGTGTCACTCATGATGTCTTCCAGCTGGTGTGCCTCGTCGACCAGCACCACGTCGTGGTCGGGGAGGATGGCGCCGCCGGCCCCCACGTTCAGGCCGTAGAGGTGCATGTTCACCACGATCACGTTCGCCTCGGCCGCCCGGTCGCGTGCGCCCTCGGCGAAACACACCGGCCCTTTGGGGCACTTGCTCGCGCCCGGGCACTCGTCGCTGCCCACGCTGACGGCCCGCCACGCCTTGTCGGTGGGAGCCCAGTCGAGTTCGGCCTGGTCGCCGGTGGTGGTGCGCTTCGCCCAGTCGGCGAGGCGGTTGATCTCCACGCGGGTGGTGGCGGCGAACTCCTCGATCTCCATCTGGCCCTGGTCCTTGGCCACGAGCTCGTCGAGCCGCTGCCGGCACAGGTAGTTGCTGCGTCCCTTCAGCACCGCCCACTCGAAGGGAGCGCCGAGGTGTTCCTCCAGGAAGGGCAGGTCCTTGCTGGCCAGCTGGTCCTGGAGTGCCTTGGTGGCGGTGGCCACCACCACGGTCTTCCCGGCCAGCACGGCGGGCACCAGGTAACCGATGGTCTTGCCGGTGCCGGTGCCGGCCTGCACCACCAGGTGGCGGCCGCGTTCGATGGCGTCGGCGACGGCCTGGGCCATCTGCACCTGGCCGGGGCGATCCTCGGCCGCCGGGAGGGCATGGGTGACGGCAGCGAGCGCGGCGTCGATCTTCAACGGACGAGCGCCAACGCGGCGTCGAGCTCGGCGCCGTCGAAGTCGGGCCACGCCCGATCGGTGAAGTACACCTCGGTGCCGACGCTCTGCCACAGCATGAAGTTCGAGATGCGCACCTCGCCCGACGTGCGCACCAGCACGTCGACCGGCGGCAGCTCGGGCAGGTACAGGTGGGCGCCCAGCGTGTCGACCGTGACCGGCCCCTCGGCGGCTGCCGCGCGGGCGGCGTGCACCATCTCGGCGTGGCTGCCGTAGTCGAACGCGACGGTGAGCACCATGCCGGTGTTGTTCGCCGTGTCGGCGATGGCCTTGCGGATGGCGCGCTGCACGTACTTCGGCGTGCGCGCCTCGGGGCTGTCGAACGGGCGGCCCATCCACTGGATGCGCACGTTCAGTTCGTTCAGCTCGGCCACACGGCCGAACAGCTTCTTGTGCAGGCCGAGGATGTGACGCACCTCGGTGCGTGGCCGCACCCAGTTCTCGGTGGAGAACCCGAACACCGTGAGCCAGCCGACGTCCTTCTTCACGGCGACGCGCACCAGGCGAGCAAGGTTCTCCTCGCCTTCGGTGTGACCCTCGGTGCGGGGCAGATTTCGGCTCTTCGCCCAGCGACCGTTGCCGTCCATGATGCACGCGACGTGCACCGGGCGCGGCAGGGGAGCGGGTTCGGGCGGCACGTCGCCACGCTAGCAATCACGTGGCGGAGCGCCGATGACAAGTTGTGGCAGTGCGTATGACACGAGTGGTACCGTGCCGCCATGGATGACTCGAACGTGCTCGTGCTCGACTCGCTGCAGCGCCGCATGCGCGCGATGCACTCGCTGTACCACCAGGCGGTGTCCACGATGGACATCGAGCACGTCAACCACTTCGAACGCGAGGGCGTGGTGCCCATCGCGTTCTGCCTGTTCCACATCACCAACATGATCGACGCCTCGTTCATGATGATGACCGGCACCCCGCCCATCTGGAACGCCGAGTGGCAGGAGCGGGTGCAGATGAGCATCGACGACCACGGCAAGCACCGCACGGTCGACGAGATGATCCACCAGCGCATCGGCGACTACGAGGCATTCCAGGAGTACATGCGCGCCGTGTTCACCCGCACCGAGGAGTGGCTCGACCAACTCGACCCCGCCGAACTCGACCGCGTGGTCATCCCGCGCCCGTTCCCTCCGCAGATCGCCAGCACCTACAGCGCGCGAGTGGCCGGCCCCGACGGCATCACCCTGCTCGATGCCACCGAGTGCTGGATCTACCAGCACGGCCTGCGTCACATGGGTGAGATCGAGCTGGCGCGGGGCCTCGTGGGCCTCGGCGGCATGACGTCCTGACCTCCGTTCGCGTGGGACAATGGGGGGCGATGAGCTCCACCGCCGACGCCCCTGCACTGCGCCACGTCATCGTGGTCGGTGGCACGCTCGACGAGTGGGCGACGATGTCGGCCGAACAGTGGGCCGACCAGCTCGCCGAACTCGGCAAGGTCACCGACCACGTCGG
>SXKB01000116.1 GCA_005778215.1 Actinomycetota bacterium
ACGTCCCAGGTCGGTCCCATCACCTCTCCAACGTCACCGCCGCCCCGTATCCCGTCGCCGTCAGCGCGAGATCTGCACCTGCACCGCGTGGCAGGCGACGCGGTGGGGGGCGACCTCGGGTTCGAGTTCGAGGTCGACGCCGCGGCAGCGGTCGGCGATGCCGAGGCGTTCGGCCTCGCCGCTGGCCAGCACCGGGCAACGCGGGTGGAAGCGGCAGCCACTGGGCACTCGGGACGGATCGGGTGTCTCGCCGACCAGGATCTGCTGCTCCATGCCCTCGATCTCCGGCACCACGCTCAGCAGCGCCCGGGTGTACGGGTGCTGCGGGTCGCGCAACACCTCCTCCGCGGGGCCGATCTCCACGATGCGGCCGAGGTACATCACGGCCACCCTGTCGGCGATGTTCCACGCCAGTCCCAGGTCGTGGGTGACGGCGATGATGCTCACGCCATCACGGTCGACGTAGCTGCGCATCAGGGCCAGGATCTCGCCGCGGATGGATGCGTCGAGGCTGGCGACCGGTTCGTCGGCCAGCAGCAGCTTCGGCTTCAACGCCATCGCACCGGCGATGAGCACGCGCTGACGTTGCCCGCCCGACACCTCGTGCGGGAAGCGGTGCAGGAACCGTTCGGGAGGCCGCAGGCCGGCCTCGGCCAGCGCCGCCGCGGCCAGCGCATCGCTGTCGCCGTCGACCTTGTGAATGCGCAGCCCTTCGGTGACCGCGTCCCCGATGGTGTGGCGCGGGTTCAACGCGCCCGACGGGTCCTGGAAGATCATCTGCACCTTGCGGCGCAACGCTCGCAGGCCACGAGCGTTCGAGGTGACCTGCTCTCCGTCGACGGTGATGGTGCCGGCGGCCAACGGCTCGAGGCCGATGATCGAGCGGATGAGCGTGGTCTTGCCGCAGCCACTCTCGCCGACGAGCGCGAGCACCTCGCCGACCCCCACCTCCAGCGACACGGTGTCGACGGCACGCACGCGGCCACCGCCGAACTGCACCTGGACGTTGTGCACCGAGAGCAGCGGCTCAGTCATGCGCACCCCCCACCAACACGCACGCGGCGCGGCGCGACGGGCCGGCATCGCGCAGCGCGACGTCGACCGTGGTGCACTCGGGAGTGGCCACCGCGCAGCGCAGGTGGAACGGGCAGCCCGATGGCAGCGCCGCCGGGTCGGGTGGGTCGCCTGCGAGTCCCTGTGGCTGCATGCGCGACGCAGGGTCACCGATGGTGGGGAACGCCGCCGCCAACGCCCGCGAGTACGGGTGCTGGGGGTCGGTGAACACCAGCTCGCTCGGCCCCTCCTCCACCACTCGGCCGGCGTACATCACCGCGAGCCGGCGGCAGGTACTGGTGAGCACCGAGAGGTCGTGCGTGATGAACAACAGTGCGAGTTCCTTCTCGCGCTGCAGTTCCTCGAGCAACGCGAGCACCTGTGCCTGCACCATCACGTCGAGCGCCGTGGTGGGTTCGTCGGCGATGAGCACCTTCGGGTCGCACGCGAGCGCCAGCGCGATGAGCACACGTTGCCGCTGCCCGCCCGACAACTGGTGCGGGTAGTGGTCGAGCCGGTCGGCGGGAATGCCCACGCGCACCAACAGGTCCTGCGCACGCGAGCGCGCCGCCTTGCCCGACACCTTGGTGTGCAGCAGCACGGCTTCTTCGATCTGCCAGCCGATGCGCTTCACGGGATTCAACGAGTGCAACGCCCCTTGGAACACGATCGCCGCGCTGGTCCACCGCGCTGCACGCAGGCGGCCGGGCTTCATCGCGTACACGTCCTCACCGTCGAGCAGCACCTGCCCGGCGATGGTGGTCTCCTTCGGCAGCAGGCGCAGCACGGCACCGGCGATGGTGCTCTTGCCGCACCCGCTCTCGCCGGCCAGGCCCAACGTGTCGCCCGCCTCGAGCGCGAGGTTCACCCCGCGCACCGCGGGCACGTCGCCACGCTCGCCCCGATAGGTGACGTGCAGGTCGCGGAGTTCGAGCACGCTCATGTCTCACGCAGCCGGGGATCGAGCACGGTCTCCATCGCGCGACCGAGCAACGTGAACGCGAGCACCACCATCACGATGGCCACACCGGGCGGCATGTAGTACCACCATGCACCGCGGTCGACCGCGCCCTTCTCGCGCGCCTCGTTGAGGATGAACCCCCAACTCACCTGGGTGGGGTCGCCGAGGCCCAGGAACGACAGCGTGGTCTCGGTGAGGATGCTGATGGGCACGGCCAGTGTGGTGCTGGCCATCACCAGCGGTGTCACGTTGGGCAGGATGTGGCGGCGCACCAGGTGCGCACGCCCGGCGCCGAGCGCGCGGGCGCGGTCGACGTACAACCGACTTCGCACCGACAGCACCTGCGAGCGCACCAGCCTCGCGGTGGACGGCCACGACGTGATACCGATCACGAACACGATGGTCCACAGACTGCGGTTCAGCACCGCGGCCAGCACGATGGCCGTGGGCAGGAACGGGATGACGAGGAACCAGTCGGTGATGCGCATCAGCACCGCGTCGGTCCAGCCACCGAAGAAGCCCGACGCGAGACCGATGACCGTACCGATCACGATGGTGAGCAGCGTGGCGGCGAGGCCGACGAACAGGCTGACCCGCGAACCCCACATGATCTGCAACGCCACACTGCGACCGAGGTAGTCGGTGCCGAGGATGAACTGGCTGCTCGGCGACGCCCAGGTGGGGTTGTCGGCGGTGTTGATGGCACGGATGTCGTCGCGGTCGCTCACCCACGGCGTGATGACGGCCATCACCACGAACCCGACGAGCACGACCAGGCTGATCATCGCCAGCCGGTCGTGCCGGAGTCGCGACCACGCGTTCGACACGTTGGCCTTCATCGCCCTGCCACCCGCGGATCGAGGTAGCCGTACAACAGGTCGGCTGCCAAGTTCGCCAGGATGACGGCGGCACTGATGAGCAGGAACAACCCCTGCAGCATCGGGAAGTCGGGGCCCGCAATGGCGAACTGTGTCTGCTGGCCGATGCCCGGCCACGAGAAGATGCTCTCCACGGCGATGGCCCCGCTGAGCACGAACCCGAAGTTGATGGCCGACAGGCTCACCACGGGCAGCAGTGCGTTCGGTTGCGCGTGCCGCTTGCGCACATCGGCCTCGCGTAGACCCTTGGCGCGAGCGAGTTGCAAGTAGTCCTCGCGCGACGTGTCGATCATGGCCGAGCGGGCCACGATCATGTACTCGCCGATGTACGCCACGGCCAGCACGGTGGCCGGGAGGATCATGTGGTGCAGCTGGTCGAGGATGCGTTCGAGCCCGGTGAGGGTGCTGCCCGGGTCGTTGAGGCCACCCACGGGGAACCACCCGAGCCCGGCCGCGAACACGCCCAGTGCCACCATGCCGATCCAGTACTCGGGCATCGAGTACGTGAGCATCGACACCGACGTGGCCGTCGCGTCGAACGTGCTGCCGCGCCGCCAGCCGGCGCGATAGCCGAGCGCGATGCCCAGCATGGCCAACAGCGTCGACGTGCCGACCAACAGGATCGTGGGCCAGATCGCCTCGGCGATCACGGTGCTCACCGGTCGCGAGCTCTTCAACGAGTAGCCGAGGTCGCCGTGCAGCAGCTGCCGCACGTACGCGACGAACTGTTCCCATTTGGTGCCGTCGAGGTTGAACTTCACCCGCAGACGGTCGAGCTGCTCCGGAGTGAGATTGCGGCCGCGGAACATGCTGTTGATCGGGTCGTCGTTGACCACGCGGAACAGGAAGAAGTTGAACACCACCACGAACACCAACGTGGACAGCGCACCAAGGATCTTCCCGATGACGAACCGGCGTCGCACGAGGAGTGGCTACTCCTTGTCGTCCTGCTGGCGGCGCGAGCGGGCGGCGAAGAACACGATGGCGCCCAGCACCACCACGGCGCCCGCCACGATGGCGATGATCAGACCGGTGCTGGTTCCACCGTCGTCACCACCGCCGTCGACCGGCGTGAGGTTCCAGTACGACGGCGACGTGTTGCTGAACAGCACCGGGCCGACGTCCTTGGGCTGACGCACCCAGCCGGTGAACCGGTCGGTGCGGTACGCCTGCGTGTCGGCGTCGTGGTACAGCACCACGTAGGTGCTCTCGTTGTGGAACAGCGTGAGCATCTCGTGCACCAACTCGACGCGCTTCGCCCGGTCGAGTTCCTGGTTCTGCTGCTCGTACAGCGCGTCGTACTCCTCGCTGCACCAGTTGGCGTCGTTGTACCCCGGTGACTCGGCGTCGGTGGTGACCTGCGCACAGGTGAAGTAGCTCAGCATCGGGTCGGGATCGACGAACGGGGTCCAGCCCCACGCGAACAGGTCGTACTCGCCGCTCGCGATGACGTCGGTGAGTTGCGTCTGGTCGTACGTGCTCACCTCGGTGTCGATGCCGATCTCCTTCAGCCACCCGGTGATGAGTTCCTGGTTCGGGCCGGCCGTGTCGCTGTCGCTGAGCTGCGCGTAACGGAACTTCAACGGCTGGCTGCCATCAGGCATCTCGCGCGTGCCGTCGCCATCGGTGTCGAGGTAGCCGGCGTCGTCGAGCAGCTTCGCTGCCCCGGCGGGGTCGTAGTTCAGCTGATCGGCCTCGGGGATCTCGGGGAACCACACGGAGTCGGGCGACACGCCCAGGATGGGGTTCACCTCGCCCTGACCCAGCAACACACGATCGACCAGTGCCTGGCGGTCGATGGCCTTCGCGATCGCATGACGCACGTCGATGTCGAGCAGCGCCGGGTGACCGTCGCCGATGCCGCCGGCCATGCCGTTCATCGCAAGCTCGGAGAAGCCACCCTGCTGGCCGATGACGGTCTCGATGCCCTCCTCCGTCGTCAGGCCTTCGAACTGCTCCGACGGCACGTCGTGCACGAAGTCGATCTCGCCGGCGCGCAGTGCGGCCACCATGGCGCTGCCCTCGGTGAACACACGGAACACGATCTGGTCGAACTTCGGCGCACCGCGCCAGAAGTTCGGGTTGGCCACCATCGTCCAGTCCTGCCCAGGGTTCCACTGCTGCAGCGTGAACGCACCCGAGCCGACACCGTCGTCGGCCGCGTAGGTGGTGATGTCACCCGCCGCCTGCTCCTCCCAGATGTGCTGGGGCAGGATGTACACGTCCATCGTCGGCAGCTTCGGGTCGGGCACCGCGCTGGTGATCTCCACCGTGCGCTCGTCGATCACCTTCGCATCGAGGTTCGCCGTGGTGGCCGAGTGGTTGATCCACTCCTGGTCACGACTGGTGTTGATGGTCCACGCCACGTCGTCGGCCGTGAGCGGCTCGCCGTCGCTCCACTTCAGGCCCTCGCGCAGGGTGTACGTGTAGGTGAGGCCGTCGTTGCTGGCCTCCCACTTCTCGGCCAGACCCGGCTCGGTGGCGAAGTCGTCGGCCGCCTTGTCGGTGAGCGTGGCGTACTGCAGGTTCCACAGCTCGTACGCCGACACCAGGTAGCCGGCGGTGGGGTTCGGGCTGTCGAGGTCCTGCATCAGGCCCACCGTCAGCGTGACCTTCTCGTCACCCCCCGACGCGTTCGCGGTGGTGACCACCATCGTGCCGAGTGCGGCAATGGCAAGGCCGAGTGCCCCGAGCTGTCGCTTCATGCGAATCCTCCCCACGCGGACGACCCATTCCTGAGTCGTCGTTCCGCCATGTTGGCACAGCCGTCAGGGCAGCAGATACCAGTCGAGGAACCGCTCGAGGCGCCGGTGGAAGTGCAGGAACGGCTCGGTGCGCAGCAGCCCGTGGCCCTCCGTCGGGTACGTCACGTACTCGTACTGTTTGCCCAGCGTGCGCAGTGCAGCCACCAGTTCCTTCGACTGCGCCGGGTGCACGCGATCGTCGAGCTCACCGTGCGCCACCAGGATCGGCACCTTCAGGTGCTCGATGCGGTGGATGGGCGAACCGGCCTCGTACGCGGCCCGGGCGTCGCGCGGGTGCCCCATCATCCGCTCCAGATCGAGCCGACCGACGAGGTCGCCCTGCGCCCACGAGGTGAGGATGTCGCAGTCGCCGTACTTGCTGACCGCGCAGGCGTAGCGGTGCTCACCGTCGTCGACCACCGAGTGCAGCGCCATGTAACTGCCGTAGCTGGCACCGAAGATGGCGATGCGACTGCCATCGACCCAGTCGAGCCCGGCCAGATGATCGTGCGCAGCCAGACAGTCGTGCGTGTCGGCCACACCCCACACGCCATGGTTCGCGCGCTCGAAGTCGCGGCCGTAAGTGGTGCTGCCGCGGAAGTTCGGCTGGAACCAGGCATAGCCCTTGTCGACGAAGTACTGCGCCACACCGTCCCACTCGTCGCCCGTCATCGAGGTGGGACCGCCGTGCGGTTGCACCACTGCCGGGCACGGACGGTCGGCACTCGCGTGCGTTGGCCGGTATAGCCAGCCGTGCACTTCCATGCCGTCGAACGACTCGTACGTGACGTGCACGGGCACCACGTGCGGTGCAGCACGCACCGCCGCCGGCACCGGCGCGAACAGTTCGCGCACCGCCCCGCCCGGCGCTACCACGCACAGGCGTGCGGGCTGGGTGAACGACTCGTGCACCGCCACCACGCCGCCGTCGGGCAACGGTCGTGGCGACGACCACGTGCCGCCCTGGGCCACCACGTCGACCGCACCGGTGGTGAGGTCGATGCCCACCAGATCGGTGACGCCCCAGCGGCTGCGCACGCCGAGCAGCGAGTGCCCGTCGGCGGCCCAGGTGAGATCGGCGAAGTCGGCGTCGTCGGTGGTGACCTGCTGCGGGCGGCCGTCGCCCGCGGCGTCGACGGTGAACACCTCGTACCAGCCGGGCCACTCGCTGGCGTACGCCAACTGATCACCGGTGGGTGACCAGGCCACGCTGCGCAGCTGGAAGCCGGGCTGGTGCACCACGGTGTGCGACGCACCGGTGCCGATGTGAACCACGTGCAGCGACGTGCAGTTCAGGTCGTCGTGGTGGAACACGGTGTAGGCGACGCGCGTGCGGTCGGGCGACACGACGGCGCTCACGTAGTCGGCGCCCGCGTGTGCGATGGGCCGCGGCCACGGGTCGGCCAGGTCGACCACGGTGAGCACCGTGGCGTCGTTGCGGCCGATACCCACCACCAGTCGGTGATCGTCCACCCACACCGGGCTGCTGCCCTCGCAGACGTCCTTCGGCAGCCCGCCGGTGGCCGGCACCACCATCACGCGACCGGCACGGGTATAGGCGAGGCGCGTGCCGTCGGGCGACCACACCGCGTTGCCGTCCTCCCAGAACGCCGCAATCGGTCGATCCGTGGTGACACGGACAGGCGTGCCACCGGCCACCGGCATCGTCCACACGTCGGACGTGTCGCGGTCGAGCACGAACGCAATGGTGCTGCCGTCGGGCGACACCTCGCACTGCCGAGCGCGTTCCGTGGCGGCCACCCAGTCCATCCGCCAGTGCGGCGCCGGCTTCGCGTCGGGGCGCCCGGGGTTGGGGATGCCACCCCACTCGTCGGCCCCCACCCACCACTGCGGCATCTCGGTCATGTCCGGTCTCCTCGGCTCGCCAGGAGCCTAGGTGGACCACCCAGGGGCCGCGCACGTCATCGTCGACGGGCCAACTCCACGAGCATCGACGTGTAGTGATCGTTCGGTCGGTCCAACACGTCGGCGACCTCGCCCACCTCGACGAGGCGACCATTGCGCAGCACCACGATCCGCTCCGCCATCGATGCCACCACGGCGATGTCGTGCGACACGAACACCATCGTCGTCCCCAGGTCCCGGTGGATGGCTCGCAGCGTGTCGAGCACCTCTGCCTGCACCGTGACGTCGAGAGCGGAGGTGACCTCGTCGAGCAACAGCAGCTCCGGTCGCTGCGCCAACGCTCGTGCGATGGCGACGCGTTGCTTCTCGCCACCCGACAACTGCGGCGAACGTCGATCAAGCATCGACCGCTGCAGACCGACCGTGCGCAGCAGTTCCGCGAGCTGATCGTCGTCGACCTCGCTCCGGGGACGCCCGGCAGAGAGCACCCGACGAACGGTGTGTGCCGGATTCAACGAGTCGTCGGGGTTCTGGAACACCATCTGAATGCGTTGCAGCACCGAACCGGGGCGCCGCCGTACCCGCACCGAGAGGTCGACCTCGTCACCGAGCGTCAACGAACCGCTCGACACCTCCAACAGCCCGCACAGCGACTTCAGGAACGTCGACTTCCCCGAACCGGACTCACCGATGACCCCGAGGATCTCGCCCTTTCGAACCTCGAACGTCACATCGTCGAGTGCCGTGGTGGTGCGTTGTGTCTGGGACCGGAAGGCCCCACTCGAGGCACTCGAACGAACCACGGTCAGCCTGTCGACGCGCACGAGTGGCGACCGATTCGACGGGGCCGTGGAGATGGCACCGAGGGTGGGAGCGGCCTCGAGCAGCCGAACCGTGAACGGATTCGTTGGGTGCGCGGTGACGCGCTCCAACGGACCTTGCTCGACCACTCGTCCGGCATTCATCACCACGACGTGCTCGGCCACGCGCCGAATCACGCCGAGGTCGTGACTCACACACACCAACGTGAACCCTCGAGCCCGGTGTTCGTCCTCGATCAGTCCGAGGATGTCGTGGGCGACACCCACGTCGAGCGCCGACGTGGGTTCGTCGAGCAGTAGCACGTCGGGATCACGCGCCAGGCCGAGCGCGATGAGCACCCGCTGCTGTTCACCACCCGACAACTCATGGGGGAACCGGCCGACCATCGCCGCCCCGCGCAGCCCGACCTCGTCGAGCAACGACGCAGCGCGGCCCGGCACGTCACCTCGCGCGTCGTCGAGCTGGAAGACGTCGGCGAAGTGGGACGCGATGTCACGATGCGGAGTCAGCGACAGCGCCACGCCCTGCGGCACCATCGCGACGACCTTGCCGAGCAGCGCCCTGCGCTCAGCTGCTGGCATGCCGACCAGGTCGTACCCCGCCACCGACAGCGCACCGTCCGCGACGTGCAGGCCGGCTCCAGGCAGTCCGGTGAGCCCACGCAGCAACGTGGACTTCCCGCACCCTGACTCACCCACAATGCCGACGCGCGCGCCGCGCCCGACCTGGAGGTCGACGTGATCGAGGATCAGCCGCGCAGGATCCGCGTCGACCGCGACGGAGAATCCCTGGAGGTCGATCATGTCGCACCGTCCACGCCGTTGCGGTCGACGAGCGAGTTCACACCGAGCACCAGGGTCGCCAGCATCACCACCGGCGCAGCCACCGGCCACGCGGTGATCGACATGTACGTCCGCGACTCGGCGATCATCAGACCCCACTCAGGCGTGGGCGGGCTCGCCCCGAGTCCGAGGAACGACAGCGAACTGAAGGCGAGAAGGATCCAGGTGAACTGCATCGCCACCTCGGTGAGCACCACTCCTCGGATGTTCGGGAGCACTTCACCGACAACGAGTTCCCAGCGTGAGGCACCACGGAGGCGGGCAGCCACCACGAAATCGCGTGTGAGCACGTTGAGCGACGCAGTCCGAACCAGGCGAGCGATCGGTGGCGCGTACATCACCGCCAGCGTGACGATGAGCACCAGCGGTTCCCGACCGATGAAGCTGGCGACGAGCAACAACACGAGCAGCGATGGCACCGCGAGCAGGACGTCGTTGACGCGCATCATCACCTTGTCCACGCCGCCGCCGGCGATCGCTGCGAACGTGCCGATCAGAAATCCAAGGAGCGCCGCGAGCACTACCGACGCAGCGGCCAATCCGATCGACGGTCGGCCACCCCAGAGTGTGCGAGCGAACACGTCGCGTCCAAGGTTGTCGGTGCCGAACCAGTGCGCCGACGACGCCCCCTGCAACACGGCGTCGCTGTGCTGCTCGGAGACGTCCTGGAGCGGAAGGTAGGGCGCCACGAACGCCAGGACGACGTGGGCCGCGACGATGGCTCCACCCAACGACGCCCATCGATGTCGCCGACGGCGAGTGGAGGTGTGCAGGACCTCGTCGTCGCCGGTCACGCGCCCGAGGTCGGTCATGCGCCCACCCCTGCACGCACCCGTGGATCAAGCAACCGAGTGATGGTGTCGCTGATGAACGAGGAGAGGATGAAGACCGCGAGGCCGAACAAGGTGAGTGCGAGGATGAGCGCCGTGTCCCGGTCGGAGATCGCATCGACCGCGAGGCGTCCGAGCCCCGGGAAGTTGAACACCACCTCCACCACGAACGTGCCGGTGAGCAGCCACGCCGCGGTGACGGCCATCACGTTCACCGCAGGCGGCAACGCCGCGGGGAGCACATGGCGGAGCAGCACGGCTCGTTCCGGCAGACCGCGATAGCGGGCAGCCTCCACGAACGGGCGGGCGCTGGTGGCCACCACGCTCGATCGCATCGACCGCATCACATGCGCGAACACCATCACGGCGAGCGTGATCGCTGGCAGCCAGATGGTGGGGAGGATCTCACCGATGGTCGCGTCGCTCGGCAGCACGGCAACCGCCGGAAGGATCGGCAGCCAGATGGAGAACACCAACCACAGCACCGCCGCGGTGACGAACTCCGGCAGTGTCATCATCACGAGGCTGGCCGTGTCGAGCAGCTTGGCGCGACGACTGCCCCGCCGCTGGGCGCTGTACAACCCCAGCACGACGGCTGCCGGAAACGCCAGAAGTCCGGCAACACCCGCGAGCACGAGCGAGTTGCGCAGCCGCGGTGCGATGATCTCCGTGACCGGGGCATCGCGCTTGATGGAGTAGCCGAGGTCGCCCTGCACGGCGCCGCAGCCCCAGTCGACCATTCGAGCGACCACCGGCTCGTTCAGCCCGTTCTCCTCCCGGCACTGTTCCAACTTGTTCTCCGTTGCGGCCCTGCCGAGCAGCGACGTGCACGCGTCGCCGGGAAGCGCCTCCACAGCGAGGAAGGTGAGGCACGCCATAGCGGCGAACAGCAGGAGCGCAACCGCGGCTCGCCGCAGCAGCTGCCAGGCAATGCTCACCCGACCTCGATCTTCTCCCACCGAACAGCGTCGATGACGATCGGCTCAATGCCCTTCACGTTGGCGCCCATCGCCCGCACGAGCGTCTTGTGGTACGGCACGAAGATCGCAGTGTTCTCGAAGAGGTACTGCTGGATCTCCTGGTACTTGGCCGCGCGCGCGGTCGGATCCGCGATGGACCGGGCCTCGTCGAGCATTGCATCGAGCTCGGGGTCCTGCTGCCCGGTCGGATTCCAGGTGGCAGTCGAGCGATACACCTCGTTCAGCACCTGCACGGCCGGACGCTGCCCCCAACTGTCGACGAACGCGGGCTCCTTCATCCAGACGTCGTCCCAGTATCCGCTGGCGTCGGCCATGGTGAGAGTGACACGAATTCCCGCAGGCTTCACCTGTTCCTGGTACACCTGCACCAACTCCACCATGTTGTCCTCGACGTCGCTCGTGAAGACCTCGACGTCGATGCCGTCCGGGTAACCGGCCTCCTTCAGCAGCGCCTTGGCACCCTCGATGTCCTGCGCGCAGTCACCGTCCCATCGGAACGGGTCGCCGCTCCACACCGGGGTGTCGCACGTGGGGACGCCCGCGCCTTCGCCGAGCACCAGATCGGTGAGCGCCTGACGATCGACGGCGATGCGAAGGGCCTTGCGCACCAGTGGATCGTCGAAGGGTTCCTGGTCGATGCGGAAGTCGATCGCGTTCCAGTCACCGCTCGGGATGTTCTGCACGGTGAACTTCGACGTGTCGCTGAACTCGGCAGCGCTCTTGGCATCGATGCTGAGCAGCAGGTCGACCTGGCCGCCCGCAAGCGCCTGCGTTGCCGCCGTGTTGTCGGCGATGGCCGGGATCTCGATGGCCGACAGCTTCGGTGCTCCGAAGAAGTAGTCGGTGTTTGCGACGAATCGGCTGGTGCCTTCCGGGTCGAGCTTCTCCATCTTGAACGGCCCGGTGCCGATGGGGTCGTCACCCACCGTCTCGGCCGAGCCCTCTGGCGTCATGAGCGCTCGATAGTCGGCGAGCAGCAGCGGAAGGTCGGCTTCTGGAGCGGAGAGCCGCAGCACCAGCGTCTGCGGATCAGGCGCAGCGGCAGACTCGATGATGCCCAGCACCGCGCGCACCGGCGAGTCGAACTCGGGATCGACCATGCGACCGATGGAGTACACCGCGTCGGCCGAATCGAACTCGGATCCATCGTGGAACTTCACACCCTCCCTGAGGGTCAGCGTCCACTCGGTGAGGTCGGCGTTGCTCGACCACTCCGTGGCCAACTCGGGAATGGGGTTGAAGTCCTTGTCGACACCGATGAGACGGTCGAACACCATGTTGATGGCAGGCCAGAAGCGATTGCCGTCGTATGGATCCATTGTGCTCTCACCCACGCTCGTGGCCACACGCAGCACACCGGTGGAACTCGACGAGGACTGACCGCCGCAGCCGGCTACAAGTGCAACACCGAGCAGCCCAGCCGTGAAGGCTGCAGCGGTGATCCTCTGTCGTCGCATGATGCTCCCCTGATCGTTCCCCCGAACGTATCGCTCGGACGCGAACGTTAGCTGAACGGCTGATCAACTTCGGACGACGCACCCGTGCCGTCGCATAGGGTCCGATCATGACTGCGATCCGTGTGGTGTCGTTCAACATCCAGTACTCGCTCGGTGCCGACGATCGATTCGACCTGACTCGCCACGCCGACGCAGTCCGCGATGCGGACATCATCTGCCTGCAGGAGGTGGAACGGAACTGGCGACGCACCGGCATGGAGGACCAGCCGGCGCGCATCGAACGACTCTTCCCTGATCGCTATGTGGCCTACGCACCCATCCTCGACGTCGATGCGAGCGAGGCACGAGGTGATGGCACCGTCTCGAACAGGCGTCGCCAGTTCGGCCAAATGACGCTCAGTCGGTGGCCCATCCTCTCGAGCCGCGTCGTCCATCTCCCCAAGATCGACACTGGGTCCCTTGCCAACAGTTGGGCCGGCTTCCACGAGGCCGTGGTCGCCACACCCGACGGCCCGCTGCTCGTCGTCAACGTGCACCTCACCGACATCACCGAGACCAACCGAATGACCCAGGTCTGGGCGCTGGTACACCACCTCGCTGCCGCGCCAGTCGAGGGTGGCGCATGGAACGGCACCGAAAGCGACCCCGAAGCGGCCGCACACTGGCAGTTCGACGACCCGGAGCCGCCGATGCCGGACGCGACGATCGTGCTCGGCGACTTCAACGACGAGCCCGACAGCGCCGTGCTCGACGTGATGCGTCGAGCCGGCTACCGCGACACGTGGAGCCCCGAGACCGCCCGCCACCCCGGTTGGGTGACATTCAAGACAAACCCGCCACAGGGCACGTTTCGCGACATGCGCATCGACTTCGTACTGGTGAACCGGCACCTCGATGTCCTCGGTGCCGAGATCGACGTGACGTGCGAGGCATCCGACCATCAGCCGGTGTGGGCCACGGTGGAACTGCGATGAGCAACGCTCCGCTGCCTCGCCCTCGGGCCCGTGATCTCGGCCTCCGCTTCGGATCGCTGCGCGCCGGACAGCACAACGCCATCACCGACGTGCCCGGGGTGCGCGTCGGGCACGTCACCCTCTTCCACGGCGACGGCGACGAGCCCATCGCCCGCACGGGCGTGACCGCCATCGTGCCCGACACGCCGATCGACCTGTTCCGCCGGCCGATGCCCGCCGCCATCGCGGTGCTGAACGGCGCGGGAGAGCTCACCGGCAGCGTCGAGATCGAGGAGTGGGGCATCCTCGAGACGCCGGTGCTGCTCACCGGTACGTCGTCGGTGGGCCGCGTGGCCGACGGCATGGTCGACGAACTGTTCGCCGCAGGCGCCGACGAGGTGGTGATCCCTGTGGTCGGCGAGTGTGACGACTCGTGGCTCGACGACATGCGCCGCCGGTGGGTGACGGCCGAGCATGCCCGGCAGGCACTCGCCGCGGCGAGCGACGGTCCGGTGGCCGAGGGTGTGGTGGGTGCCGGCACGGGCATGATCACCATGGGCCACAAGGCCGGCATCGGTACGGCGTCGCGTGTGGTCGAAGGGTTCGGCACCGTGGGCGTGCTGCTGCTGTGCAACTTCGGTGGCCGCGATCAACTGCGCATCGGCGGCCGTCTGGTGGGTGAGGTGCTGCAGGCCGATGCGCTCGCCGCAGCACCCACGCTCGACACGGGCGGCAGCTGCCTCGGCGTGGTGTTCACCGACATCCCGCTCGACGCACGCCAGCTGCGCCGGGTGGCGCGCCGCGTCGGGCTCGGTCTGGCGCGGATGGGCTCGATCGCCCACCATGGCAGCGGCGACATCTTCCTGGCCGCCAGCACCGCCAATCGTCTGCCGCGCGACGCCTCGGGCACGGTGTCGCTCACGCTGCTGGCCGACGGCTCGTTGAACGACGTGTTCACCGCCGTGGTCGACGCCACCGAGGAAGCGGTCACGAACGCGCTGTTCGTGGCCGACACCGTGACCGGCGTCGACGGCCACGTCGTGCCCGGCCTCCCCGTCGACCGAATGCTCAGCCTCCTCCTCCGCTGACCTCCCCCGCGAACTTAAGTTTTCCGGACGAACGTCGGGAAAACTTAAGTTCGCGGGGAGCGGGCGAGGGTGACGGCGCGGTGGAACACGGCGTCGAGCATCGGCTCGGTGAGCCGACCGGTGAACGTGTTCTGCTGACTCGGGTGGAACGAGCACAGCAGCGTCAGCCCGTTCGGCGCCGGCGCCTCCACCAGGTGTCCGAACTTCGGTCGCGGCCGCACCCCGAACTCGCTGCACGCGGCCTGGTACGCGAAGCCGCCCAGGCAGACCACCACCTTCAGCCGCGGCAGCAGTGACAGCTCGCGCTGCAGGAACGGGCGACACGCGTCGCGTTCCTCGGGCAGCGGCGTGTTGTCGGGCGGCGCACACCGCACCGCGGCCGACACCCACGCACCCTTCAGCCGCAGCCCGTCGTCCACTGCCACCGACGTCGGCTGATTCGCCAGCCCTGCCGTGTGCATCGAGCGGAACAACCAGTCGCCCGACCGGTCACCGGTGAACACACGGCCCGTGCGGTTCGCACCGTGCGCCGCCGGAGCCAGGCCGAGCACCATGATGCGCGCCTTCGGATCACCGAAGCCCGGCACCGGCCGACCCCAGTAGGTGTGGTCGCGATACGCGGCCCGCTTCTCCACCGCCACCTGTTCACGCCATGCCACCAGGCGTGGGCAGTTGCGGCACTCGGCGATGTCGGCGCCGAGCTGAACGAGCGAATCCATGCCCGGCACAGTAGGTTCAGCGGTTGCGATGGCGCGAACGAAACCCACTCCCCCGAACGCCACCCTGGTGCTGCTGGTGCGCCATGGGCAGACGCCCACCACCGGCAAGCTCCTCCCTGGGCGCGCGCCCGGGCTGCACCTGGCCGATGCTGGCCGCGAGCAGGCACAACGCGCCGCCGATCGCATCGCCGAGCTGAAGACGGTCGACGCCATCTACGCATCGCCGCTGGAGCGTGCCCGCGAGACTGCCTCCCCGATCGGTGCGGCACGGGGCATGAAGGTGCAGATCGACAAGGGCCTGTTGGAGTGCGACTTCGGTGACTGGACCGGTGCCGAGCTGAGCAAGTTGATGAAGCTGCCCGAGTGGAGCACCGTGCAGCGCGCACCCAGCACGTTCCGGTTCCCCAACGGCGAGAGCTTCACCGAGATGCAGACCCGCATGGTGTCGGCCGTCGACCGGCTGCGCGCCAAGCATCAGGGCGGCACCATCGTGTGCGTCTCGCATGCCGACCCCATCAAGGCGCTCGTGGCGCACGCGATGGGCACGCACATCGACCTGTTCCAGCGCATCGTCATCAGCACCTGCTCCATCACGGCCATCGCCTACGGCATGGGCGCGCCGGTGGTGCTCACCGTCAACTCCACGGGTGGCTCGCTCGCCGAGCTCCGCCCGTCCTGAGGTCGCGATGAGCGTGTACTACGACTTCGAAGAGGTCGACGCCTTCACCGTGGGTGCCGTGGGTCAGCCGGGTGCGCGCACGTTCTTCCTGCAGGCCCGGCGCGGCACCGTGCGGGTGACCGTGAAGTGCGAGAAGCAGCAGGCGTCGGCCATCGCCGACTATCTGCGCCGCGTGCTCAACGACCTGCCCGACCCCACCGAGAAGCCGGTGCCCGGCGCGATGGAACTTGCCACGCCGGTCGACGCGGTGTTCGTGCTCGGCCCCGTGGGCCTCGGGTACGACCGCACCACCGACCGGGTGCTGGTGCAGCTCGAAGAGGTGATGGAGGTCGACGAGGAGGGCGAGCCGCTCGACGACGACGAGGACCGCGGCCACCTGCGCGTGTTCCTCACCCGCAGCCAGGCCGCCGCGTTCTGCGAGCACACCGACGCCGTGGTGTCGGCCGGTCGGCCGGCCTGCCGGTGGTGCACGCAGCCGATGAACCCCGAGGGCCACGCGTGTCCCCGCATGAACTGACGGCACAACGCCTTCACCTGCTCAGCACCGCCGACATCGAGATCGAGGGTCGCATGCCCTGGAGCAGCAACGCCACGCTGCTGTGCAACCTCTCGGTCGAGGGCGAGCACGTCGGACAGGCCATCTACAAGCCGCTGCGTGGTGAGCGTCCGCTGTGGGACTTCGAGCCCGGTCTGCACAAGCGCGAGTACGCGGCGTTCCTGTTGAGCGAGGCGCTCGGGCTGGACATCGTGCCGCCGACGGTGCTGCGCGACGGCCCGGTGGGCGAGGGCAGCGTGCAGTGGTTCGTCGACGCCGACCATCAGCAGCACTACTTCACCATCTACGAACACCGCGAGGATCTGCACGACGCGCTGCAGGCATTCGCATTCTTCGACATCATCGCCAACAACACCGACCGCAAGAGCGGGCACGTGCTGCTCGACGGCGACGATCACCTGTGGGGCATCGACCACGGACTCTGTTTCGCGGCCGAGTTCAAGTTGCGCACCGTGGTGTGGGAGTTCGGCGGGCAACCGGTGCCCGATCACCTGCGCACTGCAGCCGAGGAGTTGCTCGAGCGGGTGCCGCTCGACGTGGCGGCGATGCTGAGCGACGACGAGGTCGACGCGATGGTGGAGCGGGCGCAATGGCTGGTGGACCACCCGGTCTTCCCGGTCGACCACTCCGGCCGCCGTTATCCCTGGCCGCTGGTCTGATCGGGACGTCGCCCGGAAAACGACGGAACGGCGGCCCGAAGGCCGCCGTTCCGGTACGTGACGTGTGATGGGTGGCGTCAGCCGCGGGCCTGGAGGGCCTCGATCAGCTTCGGCAGCACCTTGTGGACGTCGCCCACGATGCCGAGGTCGGCGATGCCGAAGATCGGGGCTTCCTTGTCCTTGTTGATCGCGATGATGTTCTTCGCGCCCTTCATGCCCACCATGTGCTGGGTGGCGCCCGAGATGCCGGCGGCGATGTACACGCCCGGCTTCACCACCTTGCCGGTCTGGCCGACCTGGTAGCTGTAGGGCACCCAGCCGGCGTCGACGATGGCACGGCTGGCGCCGGGCGCACCCTTGAGCAGCTTGGCGAGGCTCTCGATCATCTCGTACTTCGGCGCTTCGCCGAGGCCACGACCGCCGGACACCACGATGGCGGCCTCGTCGAGCTTCGGACCCGAGGTCTCCTCGACGTGCACGGCGGTGACCTGTGCGGTGCCGGTGGCGCCCAGCTCGGGCACCGGAGCGGCGACCACTTCGGGGGCGCCGCCGCCGGCCGGCTCGGCCGCGAAGCTCTTCGGACGGAACGCCGCGAGGTGCGGGGCCGAACCCGAGAACGAGGTGGTGACGAGCACGTTGCCACCGAAGATGGGAGTGGTGACGGCCACGGTGCCGCCGTCGGCGGTGACGTCGACGTTGTTGGTGAGGACCGTGCGGTCGAGCTTCACCGACAGACGGCTGACCACGTCGCGACCCTCGTAGTTCTGGGGGAACATGATGAGGTCGGGCGAGTCACCACCGTCGATGACGGCCTTCATTGCGGCCGACACGGCCACGCCGGGCAGCTTGCCGCCCAGGTCGCCGGTGGCGTACACCTTGCTGGCACCGAAGTTGCCCAGCTCGGCGGCGATGGCCGACGCATCGCCACCGACGAACGCGGTGACGGTGCCGAGGGCACGGGCCTTGGTGAGGAGTTCGAGCGTGCCCGTCGTGGGGGCACCGTTGGCTGCTTGTGCGAAAACCCAGATGTTCATGGTGTCGATCCTCCTCAGATGACCTTCAGGTTCTCGAGGAACGCCACGATCTTGGCGAAGGCCTCTCCGTCGTCTTCGATGATCTCGCCGGCGGCGCGGGCCTCGGCCTGCGTGACGCTGACGACGCTCTGGTTGGCGCCTGCCCAGCCGACCGGGGTGACGCCGAGATCGCCGGTGGTGAGCGTGTCGATGGGCTTCGACTTGGCGGCCATGATGCCCTTGAAGCTCGGGTAGCGGGGCTCCACCACGCCGGCCGTCACGCTGATGACGGCGGGCAGCGGGCAGGTGACCTCGTCGTAGCCCTCTTCGGTCTGACGGTCCGCGTTGAGGGTGCCACCGCTGATGACGACCTTCTTGGCGAACGTGACCGACGGCAGACCGAGCACTTCGGCGAGCTGCTCGGGCACGGTGCCCGTGTAGCCGTCGGAGCTCTCGGTGGCGGCGATGATGAGATCGGCGCCGCCCATCTTCTGGATGGCCGCACCGAGCACCTTGGCGGTGGTGAGGGCATCACTGCCCTGCAGCGCCGGGTCGGAGACCAGCGTGCCCTTCGCAGCACCCATCGCGAGGGCCGTGCGCATGCCCGACACCTCACCGTTGGGAGCCATGGAGACCAGGCTCACTTCCCCACCACCGGCCGCGTCGACCAGCTGCAGCGCCATTTCCACGCCATAGCTGTCGGACTCGTCGAGGATGAGCTTGCCATCGCGCTTGAGGGTGTTGGTACCCGGGTCGAGCGCACCCGGCGTTGCCGGGTCGGGGATCTGCTTCACGCACACGATCACGTTCATAGGGTTCCCATTGTTACCGATCGGTACGCCCGGTTCCTAACCGATCGGGCCATGTCCGCGGCCGTTCGTCTGTGACGTCCGTCAGCCAGCCGCTACCGTCATGGACCTTGCGCATCCTGCTGGTGGTGAACGCCTTCGCGTCGTCGGTGACGGCGCGCAACACCGTCGTGGTGCATCGCGCCCTCAGCCAGGGCAACGAGGTCGAGGTCGTCGAGACCAACCGTCGCGGCCACGCCACCCGGTTCGCCCAGGACGCGGCACGGCGCGGCGTCGACATCGTCATCGGCTACGGCGGCGACGGCACGTTGAACGAGGTGGCCACCGGCGTGGCCGGCACCGACACGGCGCTCGGCGTGCTGCCCGGTGGCAGCACCAACGTGTTCGCCCGCACGCTGGGCATGCCCAACGACCCGGTCCAGGCGGTCGAACAGCTGGCGGCCGGCATCGCTGCGCGCACCATCGAGCCCATCGGCCTCGGCAAGGTGAACGGCCGCTACTTCTGCTTCCACACCGGCGTGGGCTACGACGCCGCGGTGGTGAAGGAGGTCGAGCGACGCGCCTCGATGAAGCGGTGGCTGGGCCACCCGCTGTTCATCTACGCGGCGCTGCGCACGTGGCTGGTGAACTACGACCGCAAGCAGCCGCACTTCACCGTGTCGGCGCCCGGCCAGGAACCGGTGCCCGGCTACTTCACCGTCGTGCTGAACACCAACCCGTACACGTACCTGGGCAACCGCCCGCTCGATCTGAGCCCGGCGGCCACGCTCGACAACGGGTTGGTGGCCATCACGTTCCGCACGATGAAGGTGACCGCCATTCTCGGCGGGCTCGGCGGTGCGTTGCGCGGCGGTGGCGTGCAGCCCAGCGACACGCTCGACGTGCAGACCGACCTCGAGTCACTCACCATCAGCCATGGCGAGGGCTTCCCGTACCAGCTCGACGGCGACTACTTGGGCGAGACGAAGCTGCTGGAGTTCCGCCACGTGCCCGAGGCCGTCAGGCTGGTCCGCCCGCAAGCACGCTGAGGGCCACGTCGGGCACGTTGGTGCAGATGCCGTCGATGCCCCACTCGACCAGTTCGCGCATGCGCTCGGGGTCGTCGCAGGTCCAGGTGTTCACCTGCACGCCAGCGGCGTGACACCCGTCGAGCAGCTCGCGGGTGACGCAGCCCACCCACGGGTGCACCGCCGCGTGCCCCTTCGCCACCATCTGGTCGGCCACGTCGGAGGGCGGGACGGTGCACAGCCAGGCCGTGCGGATGTGCGGGGCGAGCTCGCGACAGCGGTCGACGGTCTCCACCCGGAAGCACGAGATGAGCCAGCGATGGTCCTCACCACGGGCCACGAGGTGGGCGATGGTCTCGTCGGCGATGTGGTCGGTGGGGTCGAAGTCGGGCTCTTCGGGGTCGTTCTTGATCTCCACGTTCACCCACATCCCGGCGCACGCGTCGAGCGCCGCGCCGAGCGTGGGGACGGATTCGGGCAGGTCAGCGGCATCGGTGTCGGCAATGAGGCGCAGATCGGCGAGGTGCGGATTGTGGTGCACCACCAGCACGCCGTCGCGGGTGCGGCGCACGTCGAGCTCCACGGCATGGGCGCCCATCTGGCCCGCACGGAGGAACGCAGCCACCGTGTTCTCGGCCTCGGCGCGGCTCGCACCGCGGTGGGCCATCACGGCCGGTTGCGACAGCACTGACACAGATACCTCCTATCGCCAACAAGTATGCCTAGGGCACAAGGTCCTCTTGCCCCGCGTCAGATTGTTACCTACCGTTCACCCCGGCGTGAAAACGCCCACCTCACCTCGATCACAGTGGAGACGCAGTGACCATCCCCGCCTCGAGCCTTGTCCTTGCGAACGCGGATTACACGTGGCGCAAATCGGCGATCTGCCGTGACACCGACCCCGACCTGTTCTTCCCGGTCGGCACCACGGGATACGCACTCGTCCAGATCGACAAGGCCAAGCAGGTGTGCACCGAATGCCCGGTGTGCACCGACTGCCTGCAGTACGCCCTCGACACCAACCAGGATTCGGGCATCTGGGGCGGCACCTCCGAGGAGGAGCGTCGGCACATCCGTCGCCAGATGGCCGCCCGCACCAAGGCCGCCGCGGTCTGAACCCTCCGACCCCGTTCCCTACACGGGAACGGTGAGGTCGACCACGGTCCCCGTGCCACGGGGCAGGTCTCCCAGACCCACCGCCGAGAAGTCGCCGGGTTCGCCCGGGCGCATGTTGATGGTGCCGTCGAGTTCGGTGGTCACCAGCGTGCGCACGATCGACAGGCCGAGACCGGTGGCCGAGTTCAACTCGAACGTCGGATCGAGTGGACGGCCGTCGTTCACCACGCGGATGTTCAGCACGTGCTCGGTGTTGTCGAGCACCACCACCACGTCGCCGCCGCTGCTGCCCTCGGGGAACCCGTGATCGACGGCGTTCTGCAGCAGTTCGGTGAGCACCACCGACAGCGGGGTGGCCACGGTGCTGGGCAGACGACCGCCGTCGCCCTGCACGGTGAAGCGCACCGGGCGATCGGGTGATTGCAGGCCTTCCTCGGCCAGGCGCAGCAACGGACGCACGATCTCCAGGAACGCCACGTCGTCGCCGGGTTCGCGCGACAGCGTCTCGTGCACGAGGGCGATGGTGCGGATGCGGCGCACGCTCTCGGCCACCGCGGCCTTCGCCTCCTCCGAGTTCAGCCGGCGGCCCTGCAGACGCAGCAGCGACGAGATCGTCTGCAGGTTGTTCTTCACCCGGTGGTGGA
>SXKB01000117.1 GCA_005778215.1 Actinomycetota bacterium
CACGACCAGGTGGAGGCCATGACCATGGGCGACCGCGTGGCCGTGCTCAAGGACGGGCTGCTGCAACAGTGCGCTTCCCCCCGCGAACTGATCACGCGCCCGGTGAACATGTTCGTCGCCGGCTTCATCGGATCGCCGGCGATGAACATGGTCCACTGCACGGTGGATGCCGATGGTGCAGAGTTCTCCTCGATGCGCATCCCGCTCACCCCCGAACAGCGCTCGGCGCTCACCTCCGGCTCGCTCAGCGTGGGCGTGCGCCCCGAAGGCCTGCACGTCAGCCCCGACGGCACCGGCATGCACGCCACCATCATGACGGTGGAGGAACTCGGCAGCGACAGCTTCCTGTACTGCACGCCAGAAGGTCACCCCGACCTCACCGTCGTGTCACGCGCCGAGGGCCTCAGCGGCGCGAAGGCCGGTGACACCGTGGCGCTGCAGCCCGACGCCGGCGCGCTGCACCTGTTCGACACCGCCACCGGGAACCGACTGCCCGACTGACGCCATGCCCGACCCGTCCGACACCCGCATCGACCCGTTCCTGGGGACGAGGGTCCACGTCGTGGGCACGCGGCAGGCTCGCCCGAACCTGCCGTCCACGGGCTGTCCGTTCTGCCCGGGCGGTCTCGAGGCACCTGAGCACTACGACGTGCGTTGGTTCCGCAATCGCTGGCCCGCAATGCAGGGTGACCGCTGCGAGGTGCTGCTGTACACGCCCGAGCACACGGCCACCTTCGCATCGCTCGGCGAGGCCGGCGCCCGCCGCGTGGTCGACCTGTGGGCCGAACGCACCGCTGCGCTCAACGCCCGCGACGACGTGCACTTCGTGCTGTGCTTCGAGAACCGGGGTCCGGAGGTGGGTGCCACCATCGCCCACCCGCACGGCCAGATCTACGCCTACGACCATGTCCCCGACCGACCGCTGCGGCTGCTCGAGTCGAAGTGGACACCCGAGCTCGCCCCTGGCGATCGCCTGGTCGCCGACCACGGCGACTGGGTGGCCTCGGTGCCGTACGCGAGCACGTATCCCATCGCCCTGTCCATCGCACCGAAGCTGCAGGCGCCCGACGTGGTGTCGCTCGACGATGCGGGACGCAACGGGTTGGCTGCGATGCTGGTCGACGTGTTGGGGCGGCTCGATCGGCTCTACGACCGGCCGATGCCGTACATGATGTGGCTGAACCAGCGACCCAGCGACGGCAACGAGTGGCCGCAGGCGTGGTGCAACGTCGAGATCGTGTCGCCCTGGCGCGGGCCGGGCGTGCCGCGGTTCATCGCCGCCGCCGAGGTGGCGTGCGGCGAGTACTTCAACCCGGTCATCCCCGAGGTGCTGGCCGAGCAGCTGCGCGCGCTCGGCTGACGCTCACACGTCCTGCACGGGCTGGAAGTTCGGCGGGCGCTTCTGCAGGAAGCTGGCGACGCCTTCCTTGAAGTCGGGCCGGCGCAGCGACGCCTTCATCAGCTCGATCGCATCGTCGGTGGCGGGCACGATGCCACGGTTCCAGTCGCCGTAGACCTGTCGCTTCATCACGGCCATCGACGTGGGCGACGCGTGCGTGGCCAACTCGGACGCGAACTCCAGCGTGCGGTCGAGCAACAACTCGGGCGCGACCACTTCGTTCACGAGCCCCATCTGCGCGGCCTCCTCGGCCAACACCACGCGACCGGAGTACAGCAGGTCGAGCGCGCGAGCCGTGCCGACGAGGCGGGGCAGCACCCACGACATGCCGTACTCGGCGATGAGGCCGCGGCGCGAGAACGCCGTGGTGAACTTCGCGCCGGCGGCGGCGAACCGGATGTCGCACATGAGTGCCTGCACCATGCCGATGCCGGCGCACGCGCCGTTCACCGCAGCGATGACCGGCTTGGGCACGAGCGTGGTGTGGTACTGCGGACGACCACCCGCGGCCGACTCGGCGCCGCTCCCACCCGAACTGGCACCGATGCCCTGCAGCGTGTCCATGTCGGCACCCGCGCAGAAGCCACGACCCGCGCCGGTGACCACGATGACCTTCACGTCGGGGTCGGCCGCCGCTGCGTCGAGCAGTTCGAAGTAGCGCGTGGCCAGCTCGCCGTTCCAGGCGTTCAGGCGTTCGGGGCGGTTCAGCGTGAGCAGTGCGATACCGGGATCGCGCCGCTCGTACAGGACGACGTCGTCACTCATTTTCCGGAACGTAGTCCACGGCTTCCGGTTCGCTCGGGTCGACGGTCGCGTCGGTCTCGGGCTCGGGTGCCGGGTCGTTCCGGTGGCGGAGATGGTCGAGCACGAGGTAGCCCGCCGACAGCACGAAGAACACCGCCGCGGTCCACTGGTTCAACCGCCAGCCGCCACCGCTGTTGGCCGGGTCGATGCGCAGGCTCTCCACCCAGAAGCGGCCGATGCTGTAGCCCATGACGTACACCGCCATCAGACGGCCGGGGCGCAGGCGGATCTTCTTGTCGATCAGCAACAGCACACCGCACAGGGCGAAGTTCCACAGCGACTCGTACAGGAACGTGGGGTGGAACAGCGTGCCCGACGGGTAGCCCTCGGGCAGGTGCGCGTCGTCGATCTCCAGGCCCCAGGGCAGCGTGGTGGGGCGGCCGAACAGTTCCTGGTTGAACCAGTTGCCCCACCGGCCGATGGCCTGCGACAGCGGGATGGCCGGCGCGGCCGCGGTGAGCAGCATCGGTACCGGGACGTTGCGACGCTTCGCGGCCCACATGCCCACCAACGTGCCGAGGATGAGGCCGCCCGGGATGCCCAGGCCGCCCTTCCAGACCTGCAGCCACTTGCCGGGCTCGCGCCACGGCTCCGAGGCGTCGGTGATGATGTAGTAGATGCGCGCGCCGATCACACCGGCGGCCACGGCCCACACCGCGATGTTGGCCATGTCGTCGCGCGTACCGGCGCCCGAGGCGGCGAGACGGCGACCAGCGAGCCACACGCCGGCGATGACGCCGAGCGCGATCATCAGGCCATAGGCGTGGATGGACAGCGGCCCGATGTCGAGCGTGCCGTCCGACGGACTGGGGATGCTGGCGAGCAGGCCCACGGTCACGCGGTGACGCGTCGGGCGAACTCGACGGATCGGTCGAAGATGAGCTGCTGGTCGTAGTCCTGCGTCGCGACGTGATAGCTGCGCTCGAGCATCACCCGCTCGACGGTGCCGCCGTAGTGCTCGGCCAGGTAGTCGCCCTGCGCCGGTTCGACCACGTGGTCCTGCGGCGAGTTGAGCAGCAGCAACGGTTGACGCATGCGCGGGTACTCGTCACCCAGCGGGGCGAGGCCGTCCTGCACCAGCGACAGCAGCGGTGCGAGCGGCGTGGCGTCGTACGCCGACTCGTGGGCCTCGGGATCGGCGATGTCGCTGCCGATGGCGGGCATGCGGTCGGTGCCGCCGTCGATCATCCCCTGCAGCATGGCCACCACTTCGGGCGCCTGCGGCTGCGTGGCCGGGTTGACGCACACCAGGCCGGCGATCTCGGGGTGGTCGGCACCGAGGCGCAGCGTGAGGGCGCCACCCATGCTGAGGCCGGCCACCACCACCTTCTCGCATCGTGCGGCGAGCGCCTGGTAGGCGGCCTCGGCCGCGGCCGACCAGTCGGCCCAGCGGGTGGGCAGCATGTCGTCGACCGTGGTGCCGTGACCGGGCAGCAGCGGCATCTCCACGTGGAACCCCGCCGCGGCGAACGCCTCGGCCAACCCGCGCATGCTGCCCGGGTTGCCGGTGAAGCCGTGCACCACCAGCACTCCGTGAGGACCCGTTCCGACGTGCGACCAGGGCTCGGCCCCGGGGATGAGGTTCGTCATGCCGTGCAGTATGTCAGGCGTAGGGGTCGGCGGGTCCGCCGGCTTCGTCCCACCACTCCACCGGCGAGCCGGTGGCCTCCCAGTCGGGGAAGGGGTAGATGCAGTTCACCGGACAGGCCGGCAGGCACTTGTCGCAGCCGCTGCACAACTCGGGGATGATGACCACGTCGGGCCCGTGGTTGAAGATCGCGCCGAACTGGGGCGGGCAGTGGCGCAGACACGCGTCGCAGTTGATGCACTCCAGCATCTCGATGCGCAGCGGCGGGTTCTTCCACTTCTCGTTGCGCGCACGCTCGGCAATGCGTTCGGTCCGGGAGGCCGCCATGGCGGGGAGTGTAGAGGGCGGGCCGCGCTCGGATTGACCCGAGGGTCAAGGCATGGTCGACTGAGGGCGTGAGTGATGCGCGGCGCCACACCGAACAGGGCGAGGAACGCAAACAGCAGTTGCTGACCGCGGCCGAGCAGCTGTTCACCGAACGCGGCTACGGCGCCACCCGCATCTCCGACATCTGCGCCGCCGCCGGCGTGGCCAAGGGCTTGTTCTACTGGTACTTCCCCACCAAGGAGTCGCTGTTCGCCGAGCTGGTCCGCACCATGCGGTTGGCACTCCGTCGGGCGCAGGCCGCAGCCATGCAACCCGACGCCGACCCGGTGACACGCATCCGCCAAGGTGCCGAGGCCAGCGTGCGGTTCATGGCCGAGCACCAGCCGTACTTCGCACTGCTCGACGTGGAGCGCACCGACGACGCGATGGCCGACGTGCTGAAGGAGGGCAGCGACGTGTACGCCCGCGACGTGCGCCGCCTGGTGGCCGAGGCGCAGGCGCAGGGACTCGTGCCCGATGCCGACCCGTCCTTCTACGCCGTGGGCGTGATGGGTGCGGTGTCGTCGTTCAGCCACGCGCACCGCATGGGCCGCGTGCAGATGCCCATCGACGAACTCGCCCAGTTGGTGGGCGACTGGGTCACCCGAGCGCTGACCGGTCGAGCGCCGATTCCAGCGACGGATCGCGGCGCAGCATCACTCGGATGAACGCGTCGACCACCTGCGGGTCGAACTGCGTGCCGCGACCGGCGATCAGGTGGTGCAACGAGTCGATCGACGACCACGCACGCTTGTAGACCCGCTCGCTCACCAACGCGTCGTACACGTCGGCGACGGCCACGATGCGGCCCGACAACGGAATGGTGGTGCGGTACAACCCGCGCGGGTAACCCGAACCGTCCCACCGTTCGTGGTGGGTGTACGCCACTTCGGCGGCGAGGCGCAGCAGCGGTGTCTGACCGCCACGCAGGATCTCGAAGCCGTGGTGGGCATGGGTCTTCATCCGGTCGAACTCCGGCGCCGTGAGCGGGCCGGGCTTCATCAGCAGCGTGTCGGACACACCCACCTTGCCGACGTCGTGCATGCGTGCCGCGTCGGAGAGCAGCGCGGCGAACGCCTCGTCGAGCCCCAACTCGAGCGCGATGGCTGCCGAGAGCTCGCCCACCCGCTCGGGGTGTGCCTCCGAGTCGGCGTTGTAGTGCTCGATCATCACGGCGATCTTCGTGAACGACGCGACCTGGAACTCCTGCATCTCGTCGGTGCGCTGCTGCACCATGTGCTCGAGCTCGGTGGTGCGCAGTCGCGTGATCTCCGCCTGCTGCCGAGCGGTCTCCGTGTCGTGCTGGATCTGCTGCGTGCGCCTGCGCAGCTCGGCACCACGGGTGAGCATCTCCTCGTTCAGCCGGTAGCGAGCCTCCTGGTGCAGGAGCGCCTGTTCGAACCGGCCCATTTCGCGGTTCAGGTTCGCGAGCTTCTCGCGCAGCTGCAGCGCCACCTCGGTCATGTTCGCCTTGGTGGCCAGCTCCAGCGCCTCGGCCCACTCACGCAGCGCGTGGTCGCGCAGGTGCTGCGCAACGTACAGCTCGCCGCGGGCGATGCCCACCATCACCACGCTGCCGGGCGACAGTGCGACTCGACGCTGGGTGCGATCGCGCAGCACCCCGTCGGCCTCGTCGAGGCAGCTCGCCGCCCGGTCGAGCGCCGAGAGCGCGACGTACGAGGCAGCCAGGCGGGCCAGGATCTCGGGCACGAACTCGGGGGTGTGCTCCTTCGCGAGCGCGAGCGCCGATTCACCGAGGCTGACGGCGAGCAGCTCCTCCTTCCGGTCGGCGCGCACCTTGGCCATGTTGGCGAGCGTGATCGCGTCGAGGTCGGGCCGGTTCTCGCCCTTGTTGGCCATCAGTGCGGCCTCGTAGGTGACGATGGCCTTGTCGGTCTCGCGCAGACCGTGCTGGATGACCGCCAGCAGGTTCAGCAGGTGGCCCTCGGAGGCGCGCTTGCCGGTGGTGCGGTACAACTCGAGGGCCGCCATGGCCGAAGTGAGCGCCTCGGAGAAGTTGGCGGCGTGGTAGTGCACGGCGGCGATGAGGTTCAGCGCCGACACCTCGGTGCTCACCGCACCGCACTGGTGCGCGAGGTCACGCGACTCGAGTGCGACGGCGAACGCCTCGTTGGTGAGGCCTGCCGCGTAGGCCAGCTCGGCAAGGCGGTACAGCGACTCGGCCTCCCCGGCCTGGTCGTGCTGCGAACGAGCGAGCACGCGGGCCTGTTGCACCAGTGAGCGGGCACGATTCGGCTCGGAGTCCTCGTAGAGGCGCGCCTGTTCCAACAGCTCCTCGACAGAGGGTTCGCCGTGGGGATCCCGCGTGACCGGTGTGGTCGACGCCATGTACGCACCTCCTTTCAGGTCCGGGCGCACGCTAGTTATCGGCCGATTCGTCACGAGGGATAGCAAAATTCTCAAGATTTCGGCTCGTAACCTTGAGGTTCGTGGACACGATGCGACGACAACGTGGTACCCGCCGGCACGTCGAGTCGTCGGCCATCGCGTCGCTCGCGCCCCTGGTGGCGGTGGTGCCGGTGTGGCTGCTGGCCATTGCCGTGTTCTGGTTGCCCGTCCACCTGGTGTGGGACGTGTCGTACCTGTGGTTCGCGTTCGCGTATCTCGCCGCCGGCGTGCTGCTGTTCCTGCGCCCCTTCCAGCGCTACGTGCTGGCGCCGCTGCTCGGCGCCCGCCGGCCCACCGCCGAGGAACACGCGTTGCTGCAACCCGCGTGGCGACCGGTGCTGCAGTTCAACGAGCTGCCGCCGAACCGTTACGTGCTGGCCGTGCTGCCGTCGAACGAACTCAACGCGTTCGCGTGCGGCGGTCACCTGGTGGTGGTCACCACGTTCGCGCTCGACACACTGCCCCGCGACGAGCTCAGTGGCGTGCTCGCCCACGAGCTCAGCCACCATCTCGGCCTGCACGTGGTGGCGCTCACCATCAGCCAGTGGTTGTCCATCCCGGCGCTCGTGCTCGCCCGCATCGGCTTCTTCCTGCAGAACGTGGCGTCCGCGGCCACCAGCAGCTTCGTGCAGCACTCGTCGTCGATGACCGCGCTCGGGCGCCTGGTGGCAGCCCTGCTCACCGCGGTGTCGTGGGTGTTCCTCTCGGGGCTCATCGCCAGCACCGTGCTGTCGAACGCCGTGGGTCGCAACGCCGAGTTCCAGGCCGACGCCCGTGCCGTGAGCATGGGATTCGGCCGTCCGCTCGCGATGGCGTTGCGCCGGGTGCTCGCCGAGTTCGGCAGCGACCGGCCCACCACGTGGCGCGACAAGCTGGCCGCCAGCCATCCACCGGCGCGCACCCGTGTGGCGCGCATCGACGCACAGTTGCGTGCCCGTCGCCCGGCGGGCGACGTCAGTTCCGCTTGACCCGGCCTGCGAGCGCCTTGAACGCGAGCGTGAACGACACGGCCCCCAGGCCCAGCACGGCCAGCAACGCCTTGCCGATGCGGTCCCACTCCCAACCGTCCATCAGCAGCGCGCGCAATCCATCGAGCAGGTAGGTGGTGGGGTTGAACTTCACCGCCGTCGCCAGCCAGCCCGTCATCGCCTCCTGCGGCAGGTAGGCCGTGGTGAGGAACAGGAACGGGAAGAACAGCAGGAACGCACCGTTCACTGCGGTGGGGTTGCCGGTACGCAACGCGATCGCGTAGGGGAAGCCGGTGAACGCGAGGCCCCACAGACCGGCGATGACCACGAACACGATGAGGCCGAGGAACCCGGTGGCGACGTCGATGCCCAGCAACAGGCCGAGCATCAGCACGGGCACGGCGAGCGCGGTGATGAGCACCAGGTCGGCGGTCATCAGCCCCAGCAACAGCGTGCCGCGCCGCACCGGCGTGAGGAGCAGGCGGTCGAGATAGCCGTCCTGGATGTCGAGCACCAACGAGCTCGCGCGGCTGACGCCCGTGACGGCGAACGCCACCGACACCGGCAACTGGAACGCCTTGTAGTCGAAGCCGGGTGGAAACCCACCCTCGACGAAGCTCTGCAGCGCGCCCACGTTGACCACGAAGAAGAACAGCGGGATCGCGAGCGCAGGCCCGAACGCCTCAGGGTCGCGCCAGGTGAGGCGCAGCGCACGCAGGCTGACCGTGCGCCAGTCGGTGAAGAACCCGGCGCTGCGCGCCTGCACTCGAACATGTGTGGTGCTCATGCCGCTTCGTCCTCCTGCAGTCGTCCACCGGTGATGTGCAGGAACACGTCGTCGAGCGTCGGTGTCCGCAACGTGAGTCCTTCGACCCGCACTCCCGCCTGTGCGATGGCCACCGCCACCGGACTGATGGCCGCCGGGCCGTCGGCGACGCTGATCACCACTTCGTGGCCCGACACCTCGGTGCCTTCCACGGGCGCCAGATCGCGCACCGCGGCCACCACGGCGTCGGCGGCCGACGGCGCCACTCGAGCCACGATGACGTCACTCCCGATCGACCGCTTCAGTGCGTCCGGTGTGTCCTCGGCGACCAGCAGGCCGCGCGCGATGATGCCCACGCGGTCGGCCAACGTGTCGGCCTCCTCCAGGTACTGCGTCGTGAGGAAGATGGTCATGCCCACCTCCTTGTTCAGGCGGCGCACCTCCTCCCACACGGCGATTCGACTGGTGGGGTCGAGTCCGGTGGTGGGCTCGTCGATGAAAAGCACCTCGGGCTGGTGCACCAGCGCCGCGGCCAGGTCGAGCCGCCGCTTCATGCCACCCGAGTAGGTGCCGATGCGCTGGTCGATGGCGCTGCCGATGCCCACCAGGTCGAGCAGTTCGTTCATCCGTGCCGTGCGGTCGTGCTTCGACAGGCCGTACAACCGGCCCTGCAGATCGAGCAGTTCACGGCCGGTCTGCTTCGGGTCGAGTGCCGCCGACTGCAGGGCCACACCGATGCGCAGCCGCACGGCCTCCGCCTCGTCGGCCACGTCGTGCCCCGCCACCCGCGCCGTACCGGCGGTGGGCTTGAGCAGCGTGGTGAGCATGCGGACGGTGGTGCTCTTCCCGGCGCCGTTCGGGCCGAGGAAGCCGTAGATCTCGCCGGCAGCGACCGTGAGGTCCACGCCGGCAACGGCATCCTTCTCGCCGAAGCGGCGCGCAAGAGCACGGGCTTCGATCGCGGGAGTCATGCCCCGCACCGTACCGCAGGCCGCTCAAGTGCCGATCGGGGCGACCACGGCGTCGAGCACCGACACCAGCGCGTCGGGTGTCAACTCGATGTCGAGCCCCCGCTTGCCGCCGCTGACGAAGATGGTGTCGAACAGGATGCACGTCTCGTCGATGGCCGTGCGCAGCCGCTTCTTCTGACCGAACGGGCTGATGCCGCCCACCACGTAGCCGGTGATGCGCTGGGCGAGGTCGGTGGGGCACATCTCGGCACGTTTGCCATCCAGCGCCACGGCCAGCTCGCGGAGCGAGAGCTGACCGCTCACCGGCACGATGCCCACCACCTGTTCCACGCCGCGATCGGTGGTGAGGTTCACGACCAGCGTCTTGAACACCCGCTCCGGCTCGGCACCGATCGCCGCAGCCGCCACCTGGCCGTAGTTCTTCTCTCCGGGCTCGTGGTGGAACTCGTGCACCTCGAACGCCACACCGGCCGCCTGCAACATCACGATCGCCGGAGTGCCACCCTTTGCCACGGCCGACATTCTGGCCCGGTCACCGCGCTCGCCGGAAGGTGGCAACATGGGCCCGTGGCCGTGATCGACACGTACGAGTTGTCCGACCGTTATCGACTCGACGACGGGAGGGTGTTCCTCAGCGGTTCGCAGGCGCTCGCTCGCCTGCCGTACGAACAGTTACGGGCCGACCGCCGCGCCGGCCTGCGCACTGCGGCGTACGTGACCGGCTATCCCGGGAGCCCGCTGGCGAACTACGACCGCGACGTCGCTGCGGCGGCGAAGTTGGCCGAGGCCGACGGGTTGCGCCTGGTGTTCCAACCGGGCATGAACGAGGAACTCGCCGCCACCGCGGTGATGGGCTCGCAGCTCGCCGTCACCCTCGACACGTGTCGCTACGACGGGGTGTTGGGCATCTGGTACGGCAAGGCCCCAGGCCTCGATCGCGCCAGCGATGCACTGCGGCACGCCACCTTCGCCGGTACCTCGGCGCTGGGTGGCGCCGTGGCGCTGGTGGGCGACGACCCGAATGCGAAGAGCAGCACACTGCCATCGTCGAGCGGCGCCACCCTGGTCGACCTGAACATGCCCATCATCTACCCGGGCGACGTGCAGGAGGCGATCGACCTCGGCCGCCACGCGGTCGCGATGTCGCGGGCGAGCGGCCTGTGGGTGAGCGTGAAGGTGGTGGAGGCCGTCGCCGACGGCACGGGCTCGGTGGAGGTGCAGCACGACCGCATCTCCCCCATCGTGCCCACGCTCGAGATCGACGGCCGCCTGTGGGTGCCGCAGCCGTCGGGCCGCACGCTCACGCCGTACACGCTCGACATGGAGCGCGAGTTCCACGAGGTCCGGCTGCGACTGGCCCGCGACTACGCCACCGTGAACAAGCTGAACACGATCCCCGTCCGCGGGCCGCAGGACTGGGTGGGCATCGTGGCCACCGGTGTCACGTACCGCGAGACCATCGAGGCGCTGCGCATGTTGGGCTTCCACACCGACGACGACCTGCGCGCCGCCGGCATTCGCATGTTCAAGCTGGCAGTACCGGTGCCGCTCGACATCGCCCAGGTGCGCGAGTTCGCCGACGGCCTGGCCGAGGTGATCGTGGTGGAGGAGAAGACACAGAACCTCGAGTGGCTGGTGAAGGACGCACTGTTCGGCCGCGCCGACCACCCCGTGGTGGTGGGCAAGCGCAACCCCGACGAGACCACGCTCTTCCCGTTCACCGGCACGCTGGAGGCCGACTCCATCGCACCTCGGCTGCGCAGCCGCCTCGCCGCGCGCCTCGCCGAGCGGATGGCCCCGCCGCCGCCCGCACCCCGTCAGCTCATCCCGTTGTCGGTGACCCGTACCCCGTTCTTCTGCGCGGGTTGCCCGCACAACAGCTCCACCACGGTGCCCGACGGCGCCCTCATCGGTGCCGGCATCGGGTGCCACTCGATGGTGCTGATGATGGAGGAGGAACGCGTCGGCCACATCGTGGGGCTCACGGCGATGGGCAACGAAGGCGCGCAGTGGTTCGGCATGGCGCCGTTCGTCGACGACGAGCACATCATCCAGAACATCGGCGACGGCACCCTGTTCCACAGCGGCATGACCGCCATCCGCGCCGCCATCGCCACCGGCGCGAACATCACCGACACGATCCGCTACAACGGCGCAGTGGCGATGACCGGCGGCCAGGACCCCGAGGGCCAGATGCCGGTGCCCGACGTGGCGGCGATGCTGCTGCTCGAAGGGGTGGCCCGGGTGATCGTGACGAGCGACGACCCCCATCGGTATCCGTCGGCGGCATTCCCGGACGGA
>SXKB01000118.1 GCA_005778215.1 Actinomycetota bacterium
GACCCCGAGCGCTACGGCGTGGCCGAGGTGGATGCGGCAGGCAAGGTGCTCAGCATCGAGGAGAAGCCCGAGCGTCCACGCAGCAACTACGCAGTCACCGGCCTGTACTTCTACGACGAGCAGGTGGTCGACATCGCGGCGAACCTGCAACCCTCGGCCCGCGGCGAGTACGAGATCACCGATGTGAACCGCGAGTACCTGCACCGCGGGCAGCTGCACATGGAGCTGCTCGGCCGGGGGTTCGCCTGGCTCGACACCGGCACCTACGACTCGCTGCTCGAGGCCGGCAGCTTCGTGGCCACCCTCGAGAAGCGGCAGGGCCTGCAGGTGGCGTCGCCCGACGAGATCTCGTTCCGTGCCGGCTGGATCACCGCCGAGCAACTCGTGGCCAACGCCGAGCCGATGGCGAAGAACCCCTACGGCACCTACCTCCTGTGTCTCGCCGCCGAGGGGCCGAACGCGTGACCGGTCCGCGATGAGCGACCTGCTCGACCGGCGGTTGCTCTTCGTCACGGGCAAGGGTGGGGTGGGGAAGACCACCACGGCTGCGGCCCTGGCCGACCTGGCCGCGCGTCGGGGCAAGCGCACGCTGCTGTGCGAGATGGATGCCAAGGGCGCCATCGCGACGGCCTTCGACGTGCACCACCTCGCATACGAGCCGGTCGAGGTGCGGCCCGGTCTGTTCGCCATGGCGATGAACACCGAGGACGCCCTGCGCGAGTACCTGCGTGTGTTCGCCCGTGTGCCGCTGGTCGGTCGCATCGGTCCGCTGGCGCGCACGTTCGACTTCATGGCCGACGCAGCCCCCGGCGTGAAGGAGATGGTGGTCATCGGCAAGCTGTGCTGGGAGGTGCGCGAACGGCGCTACGACCTGGTGGTGGTCGACGCCGAGGCAAGCGGGCACATCGTCGCCCAGATCGATGCACCGAGGGCCATCCGCGACCTGGTGCAGGTGGGCCCGGTGCGCGACCAGACCGAGTGGATGCTGCAGATCCTGGGCGACCCCGAGCGCACCGGTCTCGTGGTGGTCACCACGCCCGAGGAGATGCCCATCGTGGAGTCCGCCGAGTTGGTGGAGAAGGTGCGCCGCACCACCGACGTCGACGTGGCCGGCGTGTTCGTGAACCGCATGCTGTCGCAGTGGTTCGAGGGCCGCGACCTCGAGGTGTTCGACGCCCTGGCCGATCCGGCGGCGCAGGCCGTGTTGGCCGAGGCGCTCGGCGCCGCGGCCGGCGAGGTGTTCGCCGCGGCGCAGTTGGCACAGTCCCGCCACCTGGCCGCCGAAGGGCATCTCGCACGGCTGGTCGAGCTGTTGCCCGACGACGTGCCGGTGCACCAGGTGCCCGAGCTGTACACGAAGGCGAGCGGCCGCCGCGTGGTGTCGCTGTTGGCCGACGAACTCGAGGCGGTGCTCGGCTGATGGCCACCCGTCGTGCCCCGAAGTACGGCCTCACCGACCTGCTGGCGGCGAAGGAGATGGTGGTGGTGTGCGGCAGCGGCGGCACCGGCAAGACCACCATCGCCGCGGCGCTCGGTGTGCAGGCCGCCGTGCAGTTGGGTGGGCGGGTGCTCGTGCTCACCGTCGACCCGGCGCGACGCCTGGCCACGTCGCTCGGGCTCGGCCCGCTGGGCAACACCGCCGTGCAGGTGCCGGCGTCGGCGTTCACCGAGGTGGGTGTGGAGTGCCGCGGCGAGCTCTGGGTGGCCATGCTCGACACGAAGGCCGGTTGGGACGAACTCATCCGCCGCCACGCACCCGACGCCGCGCTGCGCGACCAGGTGCTGGCGAACCCGCTGTACCGCAACATCACCGGCCGGTTCGTCACCAGTCACGACTACATCGCGATGGAACAACTGCACGACCTGCATGCGTCGGGCCAGTACGACCTGGTCATCATCGACACGCCGCCGTCGCGCAACGCGCTCGACCTGCTCGATGCGCCGGGACGGATGAAGGAGTTCTTCGGCGGCCGCCTGTTGAAGTGGCTCACCGTGCCGTACCGCTCGCGGTTGTTCGCCGCAGCGTCGAAGCCGTTCACGCAGATCGCCGATCGGGTGCTCGGCTCCCGGTTCCTGCAGGACATCGCCGACTTCTTCATCCTGTTCCAGACGATGGAGACCGGATTCGTGGCACGGGCGGGCGAGGTCGAGCGGCTGCTCGTCGACGATCGCACCACCTTCATCGTGGTCAGCACGCTCGAGGCTGCGCCCGCACGCGAGGCCCGCTTCCTGGCCGACGAACTGCATCGTCGAAAGATGCCGTTGGGCGCGCTGGTGCTGAACCGCACGATGCCGGTGTCGGTGCGCCGGCCTGCGGTGGTGAAGGCCGCAGCGGCACTACGCGAGGTGGCAGCCGACACGGCGCAGGTGCGCGAGCTCGGCAAGGCGACCGGGGCGAAGCCTGCCGAGGTGAAGCGGGTGCTCACCGAGGTGTCGGAACGGTTCCGCGACATCACCGTGGTGGCCGGCCGCGAGGCCGAGCGCCGCAGCGAGTTGGAGACCGCGGCCCCCATCACGGCCGTGGTGCCCACGATGCCCGCCGACGTGCACGACCTGCCGGCGCTGCTGGCCCTCGGCGAACACCTCGCCGCCCCCACCTCGCGCTGACCTGTCCACCGCCGGCGCTGGCAGAGGATCCGGCCGGATCAGCCGCATTTCCTGACCGCGGTGACGGGAGAATCGCGGTCGGCCTGGTGCCCGCGTGGCATGCTCGTGGGATATGGCCACGCTCGGCGAGCTCACTCGGCAACACACGTCGCTCACCCGCGACGAGATCGATCATCTGCAGCGCCTGATCGGCGAATGGGGCCTGTTGGCCGACCTGTCGTTCGCCGATCTGCTGCTGTACGTGCCCGACAACGACGGCAAGTGGATCGTCATCGCCCACGTGCGTCCCGCCACCGGCCAGACCATCTACGCCATCGACTACGTGGGCACCGCCGCCGAGGTGGAACTGCCGCTGCTCGACAAGTCATACCGTTCGGGCGAGATCTGCGAGGGCGAGATCGAGGTCGAGTCGGTGCCCGAACCGGTGCGGATGATGGCCACGCCGGTGCGCTGCAACGACAAGGTCATCGGCGTGCTGAGCCGTGAGTGGGCCAGCCGTTCCAGTCGTCAGCCCGGCGAACTCGAGCGCACCTACATCTCGCTGTTCCAGCGATTCGCGTCGATGATCGCCGAGGGTTCGTTCCCGTTCAGCGGTCCGGTGGCCGACTCCAGCGCGGCGCCTCGTGTGGGTGACGGCGTGCTGGTGCTCGACGAAGAGGCGCGGGTGCGCTTCGCCTCGCCGAACGCCGTGTCGGCACTGCACCGCGTGGGTATCGGCGCCAACGCGGTGGGGCTTCGCCTGGCCGAGCTGGGCTTCAACGACAGCCCGGTGCGCCGTGCGTTCGAGACCAAGCTGCCCGTGATCGAGGAGTTCGACCAGACCACCGACGTCACGCTGCTGGCTCGCTGCATGCCCGTGCTCGCGGGTGGCGAGGTCACCGGCGGCGTGCTGTTGCTGCGCGACGTCACCGAGGTGCGCAAGCGCGACCGTCTGCTGTTGTCGAAGGACGCCACGATCCGCGAGATCC
>SXKB01000119.1 GCA_005778215.1 Actinomycetota bacterium
CTACCGCGAGACCGAGGCGATGATGGACGGCACTGACGCCATCGCCGCCTGGCCGCTGCTGAACGCACTCGTCAACACCTCCAGTGGTGCCACCTGGGTGAGCATCCACCACGGTGGCGGCGTGGGCATCGGCCGCAGCATCCACGCCGGCATGGTGTGCCTGGCCGACGGCACCGACCTCGCCGGTGAGAAGCTCTCACGTGTGCTCCTCAGCGACCCGGGCATGGGCGTCATCCGCCACGCCGACGCCGGCTACGACCGTGCCGTCGAGGTGGCCGACGAACGGGGCGTGCGCATCCCGATGCGCGAGGGCGATTGATGCACGTCGAGGGTGACTTCTGGGCCGACGGCGCGGTGTGTGTACGCGGCGCGTTCTCGCCCGACGAAGTGGCCATGGCGCGCGACGCCGTCGACGCCAACCTGGCCGAACTGTCACCGCTGGCGAAACGCGCCAGCGGCGACGACGACGGCGCGTTCGTCGAGGACTTCTGCTCGTGGCAGCGCGTGCCGGCGATGGAGCGGTTCATCCGTGAGTCGTCGGCCGGCCGCATCGCCGGCGAGTTGATGGGTGCGCACACCGTGCGGCTGTACCACGACCACGTGCTGGTGAAGGAGCCCGGTACTCGCCAGCGCACGCCGTGGCACCAGGACCAGCCGTACTACAACGTGGCCGGCCGGCAGAACATCAGCATGTGGTGCCCCGTCGACCCGGTGGCACGCGAGAGCACACTCGAGTTCGTGAAGGGATCGCACCTCGGCCCGTGGTTCATGCCGCGCTCGTTCCTCGACGGGCAGGCGAAGTGGTTCCCCGATGGCGCGCTGGCCGAGCTGCCGCACATCGACGGCAACCCCGAGTTCGACATCCTCGGCTGGGCGCTCGAGCCCGGCGACGCGGTGTTCTTCCACATGCTCACGCTGCACTCGGCGGGCGGCGTCGCCGGCCCGCATCGCCGCCGTGTGCTGTCGGTGCGGTTCCTGGGCGACGACATGGTGCACGCCGTGCGGCCGTGGACCACCTCGCCGCCGTTCCCCGGTCTCACCGACGAACTGCCCGACGGCGTGCCGCTCGACCATCCGCTGTTCCCGGTGCTGTGGGAGGCCGCATGACCGTGCGCGAGATCCTCCACGTCGGCAACCCGCTGCTGCGCGAGCTGTCGCGCGAGATCACCCGCGACGAGCTCGCGTCGCCGAAGATGCAGCAGTTGATCGACGATCTCATCGACACGATGCACGCCGCCAACGGCGCCGGCATCGCTGCCCCGCAGGTGGGCGAGCTCGTGCGCATCGCCACCATCGAGGTCACCGACAACCCGCGCTACCCGTACAAACCGCGCATCCCGCTCACCGTGGTGGTGAACCCGGTGGTCGAGTTCCTCGACGACGAGATGGTCGACGTGAACGAAGGGTGTCTGTCGGTGCCGAACATGCGTGGCAACGTGCTGCGCCACGTGAACATCCGAGTGCGCTACTGGGACCGCCACGGCGTGGAGCACGACGAGATCAAGCGCGGCCTCACGGCCGGCACGTTCCAGCACGAACTCGACCACCTCGACGGCGTGCTGTTCCTCGACCGGGTGCACGACACGCGCACGCTCACCACCTGGGAGCAGTTCGAGCGATACCACCGCGCCGCGTTCGTGGAGCGCATCACCGCGTTCGTGGAACGGGTCGGTTCGTAGTGACCCGCTTCTGGTGCGAGTTCGCGTGGCTGGGCGGCGACATCGCCACCGCCGGCGTACTGGTGGAGGTCCACGGCGATCGCATCACGTCGGTCACCGCGGGCGTGCCGTGCCCTGCTGACGCGACGCGCCTCGCCGGGCTCACGCTGCCCGGCATGGCCAACGCGCACAGCCACGCGTTCCACCGTGCCCTGCGCGGGCGCACCCATGCGGGCACCGGCTCGTTCTGGACCTGGCGCGACCAGATGTACGGCGTGGCGTCGCGGCTCACTCCCGACACGTACTTCCAGCTCGCCCGGGCCACCTACGCCGAGATGGCGATGGCCGGCATCACGGCCGTGGGCGAGTTCCACTACCTGCACCACGGCCCCGGCGGTGTGCCCTACGGCGACCCGAACGCGATGAGCACCGCGCTGGTGGCGGCAGCTGTCGAGGCGGGCGTGCGCATCACGCTGCTCGACACCTGCTACCTGCACGGTGGCATCGGCGTGGCGCCGAACGAGGTGCAGCAGCGGTTCAGCGACGGCAGCGCCGATTCCTGGTGCGAGCGGGTCGACGCGGTCACCGGTCTCGACGACCGCGTTGCCCGGTTGGGTGCCGCCATCCACTCGGTGCGCGCCGTCGACCCCGTCGGCATGGTGGCCGTCGCCGACTGGGCCGCCGGCCGTGGCGCGCCGCTGCACGCCCACGTGAGCGAGCAGGTGGCCGAGAACCAGCAGTGCATCGAGGCCCACGGCACCACCCCCACCCACCTGCTGGCCGACCACGGCGTGCTGGGCGATCGGTTCACCGCCGTGCACGCTACGCACCTCACCGACGACGACATCGCCCGCTTGGGCGCGCACCGCTGTCACATCTGCATGTGTCCCACCACCGAACGCGACCTGGCCGACGGCATCGGCCCGGCACGCCGTCTGCGCGATGCCGGTGCCTCCATCACGCTCGGCAGCGACTCGCACGCGTTGATCGACCTGTTCGAGGAGGCCCGCGCCGTCGAGCTGGACGAGCGACTCGCCACCCAGGTGCGCGGTCAGCACACCGCGACCCAACTGCTCACCGCCGCCACCGTCGACGGCCACCGCAGTATCGGGTGGCCCGAGGCCGGTACCATCGCCGTGGGTGCCATGGCCGACATGGTGTCGGTGCGGCTCGACTCGGTGCGCACCGCCGGCACGGCCACCGCCGACACCGCCCTGGCCGCCGCCGTGTTCGCCGCCTCGGCGGCCGACGTGCACCACGTGGTGTCGGGCGGCCGCGTGGTGGTGCGCGACGCGCAACACCACGCGCTCGACGTGGCCGCCGAACTGGCCCGCACCATCGCCGTCGTGCAGGAGGACCGATGACCACCACCGTGCTCGACCACATCGGGCTGCTCGTCACCAACGACCCGAACGTGGGGGAGGGGCCGCTCGGCATCATTCGCGACGCCGCCGTGGTGTTCGAGGGCGAGCACATCGTGGCCGTCGGTCCTGCCGGCATGACGGCCGACCGGCGCATCGACGCCGAGGGCCGCTGCGTGCTGCCCGGCTTCGTCGACAGCCACACCCACCTCGTGTTCGCCGGCGACCGTGGCGACGAGTTCGCCGCGCGCATGGCCGGTCGTCCCTACGAGGCGGGCGGCATCCGCGTGTCGGTGGCCGCCACCCGCGGTGCGAGCGACGACGAACTCCGGCGCCTCACGCAGTTGCGTCGCGCCGAGGCTCGCCGAGCCGGCATCACCACGGTGGAGATCAAGTCGGGCTACGGCCTCGACGCCGAGCACGAGGCGCGCTGCCTGGCGGTGGGCCGTTCGTTCACCGCCGACACCACGTTCCTGGGCGCGCACGTGGTGCCGCCCGAGTTCGACGGACGCGCCGACGACTACGTGCACCACGTGTGCACCGACATGCTGCAGGCCGCGCTGCCGCACAGTCGCTGGATCGACTGCTTCTGCGAGGTGGGCGCGTTCGACGCCGACCAGACCCGCGCGGTGCTGGCCGCCGGCAAGGCGGCCGGCCTGGGTCTGCGCCTGCACGCGAATCAACTCGGGCACGGTCCGGGTGTGCAGGTGGCGGTGGAGATGGAGTGCGCCTCGGCCGACCACTGCACCTACCTGAGCGACGACGACATCGCTGCGCTGGCAGCGAGCGACACCGTGGCCACGTTCCTGCCCGCCACCGACTTCAGCACCCGCCAGCCGTACCCCGATGCACGCCGCGCCATCGACGCCGGCGTGCAGGTGGCGCTCGCCACCAACTGCAACCCCGGCAGCAGCTACACGATGTCGATGTCGTTCTGCATCGCGCTGGCCGTGCGCGACATGCACATGACCCCCGAGGAAGCCGTGCTGGCGGCCACCGCGGGCGGCGCTCGTGCACTGCGCCGCGACAACGTCGGCGCGCTGCGCCCCGGCATGTCGGCCGACCTGTGCGTGCTCGACGCGCCGTCGTACACCCACCTGGTGTACCGACCCGGCGTGCCGCTGGTGCACTCGGTGGTGGAACGCGGCGTCACCGGATGACGCGGGTGCGTGCACTCGCGCCCGGCGTGCTCATCGCACTGGCGGTGGCGGTGGTGGCATCGATCGTGCATGCCCGCGTTCCGGTGGTGTCGCCGCACGTGGTGTCGGTCGCGTTCGGCATGCTCGGCGCCACGTTCGGCCGTATCGAGGCCTCGTTCCAGCCCGGGCTGAAGTTCGCGGCGAAGCGGGTGCTGCGTGGCGGCATCGTGCTGCTTGGCTTCCGCCTCTCGTTGGCCGAACTGCGCGACCTCGGCCCGCAGGCGCTGCTGGCCGTGGTCGTGGTGGTGGTCGTCACGTTCTTCGGCACGAGGTTCCTGGCCCGCCGTCTGGGCCTCTCCGACTCGCTCGGGCTGTTGATGGCCACGGGCTACAGCATCTGCGGTGCCTCGGCCATCGCGGCGGTGGAGCCGTTCGCCGACGCCAGTGAGGAGGAGGTGGCGTACTCCATCGCGCTCGTCACGCTGTGCGGCACGTTGGCCATCGTGGTGCTGCCCACGTTGGGGACGGCCATGGGCCTGTCCGACCCGCAGTTCGGCGCATGGGTGGGTGCATCGGTGCACGACGTCGGCCAGGTGGTGGCGGCCGCCTCCACCCACGGCGACCTCGCACTCCGACAGGCCACCATCGTGAAGCTCACCCGTGTGGCGCTCCTTGCGCCGTTGCTCGCCGGCGTGGCGGTGTCGGCGCGGCGTCGTCTGGGTGCGGCGGTCGTTGCCGGTGCGAAGCGTCCGCCCCTGCTGCCGCTGTTCATCGTGCTGTTCCTCGGCGCCTGCGCACTGCGATCGTTGGGCTGGGTGCCCGTCGAGTGGCTCGACGAGGTCAAGCAGGCCGAGACCATCCTGCTGAGCATGGGTCTGGTCGGCCTGGGCAGCAATGTGGATCTGCGCAAGCTGCGTGCGGTCGGCGGCCGTCCGCTGGCGCTCGGCCTCGGCAGCTGGGCACTCGTGGCCGTGGTGGCCCTCGGCGCCGTGCAGCTCTCGGGGCTGTGAGCGGGGGCGGGCGCCCACTAGGGTGCCCGCCGTGGCACGCACCCCCGACCTCGAGCGCCGCCAGGAACTCCTCGACCGCATCGTCGTGTACCTGGCGGAGAACGGCCTCGCACAGGCCACGCTGCGCCCGATGGCAGCGTCGTTGGGCGTGAGCATCAACCGGCTCGTGCACCATTTCGGGTCGAAGGAGGAGCTGCTGTCCACGGCGCTCCGGCGCGCGCTCGACCAGCAGATCGCCGTGCAGGCCGAATGGCTGGCCAAGAATCCGCGGCTCAGCTTGGTCGACCTGTACCGCAAGTGGTGGCGGTGGATGAACGAGTCGCCCGAGAACCTCGCCTCCATCCGACTGAACTACGAGGCGGCTGCGCTCGACCCGAAGGTCACCGGTCTCGCCGGCGAAGTGCGCGCCGATCAGATCGGGGTGTGGCGCCACGAGGCCGAGCAGCGGCTCATCGCCGACGGCATGCCGCCCGAGCGTGCCGCGTTCGAGGCGTCGCTGGTGAAGGCCACGTTCACCGGGCTGATCATGGATCTGTTCGCCACCGGCGACCGGAAGCGCCTCAACAAGGCGTTCAACGAGTTCCTCGACCGCATCGACGCCGCGGTCGCCGCCTCCCGGTGACCATGGTGTTGCTGCCCGCGCTGCACGGCGCACACGGTGACGGCACCGTGTCGGTGGCGGGTGAGACGGTGCACTGGGGCGAACTCGCGTCGCGGGCCGCAGCGCTGGGGCGTTCGATGATCGGTATGCCGGCCGTGGCCGTCGAGGCCACGCCCACGCTCGACACGGTGGTGGCCATCACGGCGGCGTTGGCTGCCGGCGTGCCGGCCGTGCCGGTGCCGCCCGATGCCGGCCCGGTCGAGCGCGAGCACATCCTTCGCGACTCGGGTGCGCTGCCGCTGCCCGCTCCGGCGGCCGACGACTCGCCGCTCCCGGAGCCCGATCACGGTGCCACCGCACTCATCGTCTACACCGCGGGCACCACCGGCGCGCCGCAGGGTGTGGTGCTGTCGCGATCGGCCATCGCCGCCGGCCTCGACGGCCTCGCCGATGCGTGGGCATGGACCCCCGACGACGTGCTGGTGCACGGGCTGCCGTTGTTCCACGTGCACGGCCTGGTGCTCGGTGTGCTCGGTGCGTTGCGGGTGGGTTCGTCGCTGGTGCACACCGGCAAGCCCACGCCCGATGCGTACGCCGCGGCCATGGGCACGCTGTACTTCGGCGTGCCCACGGTGTGGGGCCGGGTGTGTGCCGACCCGTCGGCGGCTCGGGCGCTGGCGTCGGCCCGGTTGCTCGTGTCGGGCAGCGCGCCGCTGCCGGTGCGGGTGTTCGAGCAGTTGCAGGAACTCACCGGTCACGCACCCGTCGAACGGTACGGCATGACCGAGACGCTCATCACGCTCAGCACCCGCTGCCACGGCGAGCGCCGCCCCGGCTGGGTGGGCATGCCCATCGCCGGTGTACGCACCCGCCTGGTGGCCGACGACGGTGGGCTGGTGGCGCACGACGGCGCCACCATCGGCGAGCTGCAGGTGCAGGGCGACACGCTGTTCGACGGCTATCTCGGCCGCGCCGAGGCCACCGCCGCGTCGTTCGAGGGACCCTGGTTCCGCACCGGCGATGCCGCGGTGATCGACGACGGCGGGTTCCACCGCATCGTGGGCCGGCAGAGCATGGACATCATCAAGACCGGCGGCTTCAAGGTGGGCGCTGGGGAGGTGGAGGCCGCGTTGGCCGACCACCCGTCGGTGATGGAGGTGGCCGTGGTGGGCCTGCCCGACGACGACCTCGGGCAGCGCATCGTCGCGTACGTGGTGGGTCAGGGCATCGACCCGGCGGTGCTCATCGACCACGTGGCCGCCACGCTGTCGGTGCACAAACGGCCCCGGGAGGTGCGCGTGGTCGACGAGTTGCCGCGCA
>SXKB01000120.1 GCA_005778215.1 Actinomycetota bacterium
CGCACACGCACTACGACGCACAGCTGTGTTTCGACCCGTACGCGTTCCCCGCCATCGAGCACGGCGTCACCACGGTGGTGCCGGGCAACTGCTCACTGTCGCTCGCACCGCTGAGGATCGATCAGCGCGATGCGTTCAGCCGCATGTTCCGGCTGATCGAGGAGATGCCCGAAGCCGCATTCGACGCGGGCGTCGACTGGCGTTGGGGCGAAGGCTTCGGCGGGTGGGTCGACGCACTCGCCTCGAACATCGCGTTGAACGTGGCCCCACTGGTGGGCCACTCGGTGCTGCGCATGTACGTCATGGGCCCCGACGCCCAGGCCAGGGCGGCCGAAGCGAACGAGATCCGGGCGATGGCCGATCTGCTGCGCGAGTGCCTCCGTGCCGGCGCAGTGGGCCTGTCCACCAGCTTCGTCGACATCGACGAGTCGTACCGGCCCGTGCCCAGTCGTTGGGCTGCGCCCGCCGAACTCGACGCCCTGTCGGCCGTGCTCGGCGAGTTCGGCGCCGTGCTGCAGATCGTGCACGAGTTCTACGACACCGAACTCACCATCGCCCGCGTGAACGAGTTGGCCGAACTGTCACTGCGCCACGGCATCACCACCACGCTGTCGCCCCTGTTCCACTCCGACGCCAACCACGAGGGCGTGCAGCGAGTGATGGCGGCGGTCGACGCGGCACGAGCCCGCGGGGCTGCGGTGTGGCCGCAGATGCAGACCCGCCCCATCGACATCAGCTTCACGCTCGAGCAGCGCAGCCTGATGCTGCTCACCATGCCGTCGTGGTGGCGCGTCGCGTCACTGCGCGATCGCAACGAGCGACTGGAAGCCGTGCGCAGCCAGCGCGACAAGCTGGTCGACGAGATGAACGCCCTCGCGCGCCGCCCCAACGGCGGACTCGGTGCGGGCGGGTTCGTGGTGCGCGAGACGCTGCTCGACCGCAACGCCGACCTCGTGGGCCGCAACATCGACGACATCGCCCGCGAGCGCGGCTGCACCCACGGCGACGCCGTGGTCGACCTGGCGCTCGACGAGGAGTTAGGCACGTGGTTCATCCGCGCGTCGATCGGGCACAGCAACTCCCCCGTCGTCGGTGACCTCCTCGCCCATCCGAACGTGCACATCGGCGCATCCGACGGTGGCGCGCACGTCGGCTCGTTCTCCACGTTCGGCGACACCGGTTACCTGTTCTCCGAGTTCGTGCGCGGCACCGGGTCACTCAGCCTGGAGGCGGCAGTGAAGAAGATCACGCTCGACCCGGCGAGCATCTGGGGACTGAAGGGCCGCGGGCTGCTGGCCCCGGGCTACGCCGCCGACCTCGTGGTGTTCGACGCCGACCACATCGGCCGCGGCCCCGAGATCGCGTCCGACGACTTCCCCGGCGACGGCATCCGCTGGATCCGCCGGCAGGAGGGTGTCGACTCGGTGGTGGTGAACGGCGAGATCACCTGGGACACCCGCAACGGCTACACGCCCGACGCCCGCGCCGGCGTGATCGCCACCCGCTGACCCGCCGCACCACCTCGTTCCCGAAAGGCCGTCACCATGTCGATCGCTCCGCTCCCGCCCGGTTGCCGTTCCCACGTCGTGCACGTCGACGGCGTCCGTCTGCACTGTGTGGAGGCGGGCTCGGGACCGCTGGTGCTGCTGGTGCACGGTGTCCCCGAGTCGTGGTACTCGTGGCGTCATCAATGGCCGGCCATCGCCGCAGCCGGGTTCCGTGCCGTGGCCATCGACGTGCGCGGCTACGGCCGGTCGTCGAAGCCGCTCGCCATCGAGGAGTACCGCATGACGCGCCTCGTGGCCGACAACGTGGCGCTCGTGGCCGCGTTGGGCGAGCAGCAGGCGGTGATCGTGGGACACGACTGGGGCGCGCCCATCGCCTGGACCTCGGCGATGCTGCGGCCCGACGTGTTCCGCGCCGTCGCCGGACTGTCGGTGCCGTTCTCGCCGCCGTCGAACGTGCGACCGCTGGCGGCGATGCGCGCGCTGGCGGGTGACGAGGAGTTCTACGTCGAGTACTTCCAGGAGCCAGGGCGCGCCGAGGCCGAGATCGAGGCCGACGTGCGCGACTGGCTCCTCGGGTTCATGTACACCGCGTCCGGGGATGCACCGCCACCCGACCCGTCCGTGGGCACGGTGGCCACCGTGGCGCGCGGCACGCAGATGAAGGCCAGGTTCCACCGGCCCGATGTGTTGCCCGCTTGGCTCACCGAGGACGATCTCGATCTGTACACCTCGGAGTTCGAGCACGGCGGCCTCCGTGGTCCCCTGAACCGGTACCGGAACGTCGACCGCGACTGGGACGACCTCGCGGCCTGGCGGGGTGCACGCATCGACGTGCCCGCGTTGTTCATCGGCGGCGATCGCGACGGCCCCACGGTGTGGGGTGCTCCCGCCATCGCCGCGTTCGCCACCACGCTGCCGAAGCTGCATCGCTCGATCGTGCTCGAGGGGTGCGGGCACTGGACACAGCAGGAGCGGCCCGCACAGGTGAACGAGGCGCTGCTCGACTTCCTGCGTCACGTCGGATGATGGCGGCCATGTCGAGCGTCGATGCGGTGCTGTTGACCGCGCACCTCGTGGCCACCGTCGCGATGGTGGGCCTCATCTGGTTCGTCCAGGTGGTGCACTATCCGTTGTTCACCGCCGTGGGTCGCGAGCAGTTCGTGGCGTACGAGGACGCCCACCGGCGGCTCACCGCCTACGTGGTGGGTCCATTCATGGCGGTCGAAGGTGTCACCGCGTTGTGGATCGCCGCCGCGCCGCCGACCGGTGTCTCGCGCCTCGCTGCGTTCGTCGGCCTGCTGCTGTTGGCCGTGATCCACGCGAGCACCGTGTTCCTGCAGGTGCCGATGCACATGGCGCTGTCGGAAGGGTTCGATGCCGCCTCGGCACGACGCCTGGTGCGCACGAACTGGATCCGCACCGTGGGGTGGAGCGCCCGCGGCCTGTTGGCCGCCGGCATGACCATGTCGGCGTTGCGCTAGCCAGCGGTCACTGCACCAGGCGGGCGCGCTCCTCGTCCTTCTCCGGGTGGCGCACCTCGTCGCCGCGCACACTGAGCACCACCTCGGCGAGCTCACCGGTGAATCGGAAGGGGGCGGTGTACCGGTTGCTCACCGGTGTCTCGCTGTCGAACCCGCAGCACAGTCCCTCGCCGGTGAGCGAGTAGTTGAACGGGATCATCTTGGTCACCTGCAGCGACACCGCATCACTGTCGTCGAGGCCCAGTCGCACCAGTCCGCCGCGGCCCGACAGGCCGAGTGCCGTCAGTGCCGGCGCGATCTCGAACGGGTCGGCGAGCGCGACGTCGACCTGGAAGCTGTGCGCGCCGGGCGCCACCGGTCCGGTCGAGACGGTGAAGCGCTCGAGTCCGAGGTAGTTGTACTCGTAGTGCACTCGGCCGTCGTGCAGGAACACGGTCCAGCCGCCGAACTTGCCGCCTTGCGCGATGAGGACGCCCTCAGCACCGCCTTCCGGCACGGTGAACCGGCCCGACACCGTGAACGGCCGTTGGAGCGTTCGCGGGGCGGTGTCGTTCGGCACCGTGGACGTGTCGGGCCAGTAGGTGAACACCGTGCGCTCGGCGTCGGGCCGCGGCGTCTGGCCGTTCAGGACGTGCGCGTGCACCGGGAACGCGCCGTACTTGCCCGCCTCCACGAACCACAACCGTTCGAGGTCACGCACGATGTCGGGATGCTCGGCGGCCACGTCGCGGCTCTGCGAACGATCGGCGCGCAGGTCGTACAGCTCCCAAGGCATGTCGAGCTCCGGAGCGTTCGGGTCGCCGGCACCGTCGCTGGGCATGCCCGGCATCGGGTGGAACGACACCGCCACCCAGCCGTCGCGGTACATCGCACGGTTGCCGTACATCTCGAAGTACTGCTGATGGCGGTGTTCGGGCGCCTGGGGGTCGCGCAGCGCGGAGGCGAAACTGCGGCCCGCGATCTCGGTCTGCGGCACGCCGTCGAGATGGTCGGGGAACTCCAGTCCGAGCAGCTCGAGCACCGTGGGCACCACGTCGATGGCGTGGGTGTACTGGCCACGTACCGAGCCCGGCAGCGCGGTGCCGTTGGGATAGTGCACGATCAGCGGGTCGGCGATGCCGCCGTTGTAGGTGGTGCGCTTCCACTTCGGGAACGGCGTGTTGCCGGCGTGGCACCAACCGTGGGCGTAGTGCGCGAACGTGTTCGGGCCGCCCCATTCGTCGAAGTGCTCGAGGTTCGACGCCACCGAAGCAGGAATGCCGTTGAACATCAGGTTCTCGTTGAACGTCCCGTTGTCCTGACCCTCGCCGGAGGCGCCGTTGTCGGAGACGATCATGATGATGGTGTTGTCGAGTTCGCCCATCGCCTCCACCCCGGCCACGAGGCGGCCGATGGCGTCGTCGAGGTGGGTGAGGAACGCCGCGAACACCTCCATCTGACGGGCGTACAGCCGTTGCTGATCCGGCGACAGCTCGGCCCACGCGCGGACGACCTCGGGCCGCTCCGACAACTGCGTGCCGGGCGGCATGATGCCCATCTCGATCTGTCGCTGCAGCACCCGCTCGCGCTCCGCGTCCCAGCCATGGTCGAACCGGCCGCGGTACCGCTCGATGTACTCGGGCGGGGCCTGGTGCGGCGCATGGCAGGCGCCCGAACTCCAGTACATGAACCACGGCTTCGTGGTGTCGACCGAACGGAGGTCGCGCAGGAACGACAGACCGGCGCGAGCGAGGTCGTCGGTGAGGTGGTAGTCGGGATCGTGCGGGCGCTCGACGCGATGGTTGTCGTGGACCAGGTCGGGGTCGTACTGGTCGGTCTCCCCGCCGAGGAACCCGTAGAATCGGTCGAACCCGCGGCCGAGCGGCCAGTCGTGGAACGGTCCCGCGGCGGAGGTCTCGACGGGCGAGCACAGGTGCCACTTCCCCACCATGAAGGTCGCGAACCCCTCCTGCTGCAGCACCCGCGACAGGAAGCCACTGCTGCGCGGGATCATGCCGTGGTAGCCCGGGTAGCCCGACGCGCTCTCTGCGATGTTGCCGAGGCCGTTGGTGTGGGCGTTGCGACCGGTGAGCAGGCAGGAGCGCGTGGGTGAGCACAACGCCGTCGTGTGGAACGAGTTGAACCGCAGCCCCTTCCCCGCCAACCGGTCGATGTTCGGCGTGTCGACCGACGAGCCGTAACAGCCGAAGTGGCCGAAGCCCACGTCGTCGACCACGATCATCAGCACGTTCGGGGTGCCGGCCTTCATCCGCGGTCGTTGCGGCCATGCCGGCGTCGAGGTCGCATCGGTCAGCCCGATTCGTCCCTGAAAGCGCTCACCCTGCCATGTCATTGCTCTTCCTCCGGCTTCGTCACCTTGGACCGTCAGTCTTCCCCAACGCCGACGAGGGGTCGAACCGCGCCAGGAACCCGATGATCGGCCTCGCCCGCACGTCGGACCTGCAACGATGCAGGTCAGCACCGCAGCGCCGACGAGGAGCCCGATGAACACGGACGACAGCGACCCGCCCGTCGACGAGTTGCTCGCAGCCGCCTACGCGCTCGACGGACCCGAATCGAACCGTGCGCTGTACGCGCGGTGGGCCGACACGTACGAGACCGGCTTCATCGTCGACAGCGGTTACATCTACCACCAGCAGGTGGCCGCGGTGTTCGCCCAGCGCTGCAGCAGAGGGCTCACCGCCGGCGACGCGGTGGTCGACGTGGAGTGCGGCACCGGCCTGGCCGGCGCCGCGCTGCGCCCGCTCGCCCCTGCGGCGATCGACGGTCTCGACATCTCACCGGAGATGCTCGAACAGGCAGCGAGGAAGCGCCACGACGGCGCAGCGGTCGATCGACGCCTCCGGGCGGGCGACCTCACCCAGCGCAGCGAG
>SXKB01000121.1 GCA_005778215.1 Actinomycetota bacterium
GAACTGCTCAACCACGCCCCGCTCACGGCGGCCCAGCTGCGAGGCCGGGTCGGGCCGGTGGTCGAGGCTCTCCTCTCACCACGCTCGTCGAGTTCATGACCCGAGGGTCGCACTGCAACCTGCCGTAGCAGCCGTCTGCTGATCCAAGAGTCGCTCGCGGGCCGCCGGCCCAGCGGTTGATCGCGCCCGAACACGTCGCCGAGCTTCTGCGCCAAGCGCTCAACGCGGCAATGAACTCCCGCACAACATGGACCGGGGTCCAGGAGCCGGTGCCCGAGGTGGGACTCGAACCCACACGATCTTTCAACCGGAGGATTTTGAGTCCTCTGCGTCTGCCATTCCGCCACTCGGGCAAGTGACGGAACGATCGTAGCGGCGCCCGTCGGCCGCCGACCTCGAAAAGTTTCGGACAGGGTTGCGAACACCAGTTCGATCGACTACCTTGTGGAGCACGGCTTCCCCGCTGTCCTCGAGGCGACGCACCTGTGCGGCGCTTCGGTCCGTGGAGTGTCGCCATGTCCTTTCCGCAACTGCAGCATCCGTGGTCACTCGTCGAACAGGCGAGCGAGCTCGAACAGCATCCGGTCGAGGCGTTGCAGGCCGCTGAGCATCTCATCGCGTGGTGTCAGGCCGTGCGCGTGGCGTGCACGCAGCGACTGCACGCCACGGACGAGCTGCACCACCTCTCCCCCGGGCCACACCGCAGCGGCCGCGACGTCGATGCCCTGCTGCGATGGGCCGACGTGGCTGCGCAGGCGCCCGGCTTCGCCGCTGCGCTCGCCCTGGGCGACATCAGTGCCGCACACCTCGACGAACTGGCCCGCACGGTGCGGCGGCTCGACCCCGCCCCCCGGCGGTCGCTCCTGGCCGACCAGGGCCGCCTGCTCGGCGTGGCCGCCGCCGCCACGTCGGCCGAGTTCGGCCGGTTCCTTCGCCGAGAAGAGCGGCGACTGGGTCGAGTCGCGGGCATGGCCACCCTCGAGCAACAGCAACGGGCTGTGCGCCTCGCCGCCCACACCGACCGCGAGTCGGGGATGCGGAGGTACGTGCTCACGCTCGACCCGCTGTCCGCCGTCGCGTTCGAGCAGCGGCTCGACGCAGCGGTCGAGGCACTCTTCCACGACGCCGCACCCGCAGGCTGTCCCGCCGATGCAGTCGAGCGTCACCAGTTCCTGCGCGCCCACGCGTTGCTGCGGCTGTCCGAGGGCGGCGGCGGTCGGGCCGGTCGGCCCGAGATCATCGTGGTCGTCGACACCACCGATCCCGGCTCCGAGCCCACGGTCGACTGGGGACTGCCGGTCGAGATCCCCCATCGCGTGCTGCACGACCTGTGGGAGGCGGCCAATGTGGTCCCCGTCATCGTGCGCAACGGGGTGGTGCTGCACGCGCCCGGCGAACTCGAACTCGGCCGCACCACCCGTCTCGCCAACCGTGCGCAACGACGAGCACTCCGAGCGATGTACCGCACGTGCGCCATTCCGGGCTGCGAGGTGCGATTCGCGCACTGCAAGATCCATCACGTGGTCTGGTGGCGCCACGGTGGCCGCACCGACCTCGCCAACCTCGTGCCGCTGTGCCATCGGCATCACACCCACGTGCACCTCGACGGCTGGGACCTGCACCTCTCAGCCGACCGCACGCTCACCGTCCGAACACCCGACGGGCGACGACGAACCACCTCGCCGGCATTACCGGCGAGTAACAGAGGTACCCGTGGGTAACCGTCTAGCGTTGCTCATCATGCTTGCGTTCACCTTCCCGGGCCAGGGTTCACAGCGGCCTGGCATGGGCCGACCCTGGGTCGACCACGACAGCTGGGAACTCGTCGAAGAGGCGTCCGAGGTTGCCGAGCGCGATGTCGCGCGCCTGCTGCTCGACGCCGACGCCGATGAACTGCGCGACACGCGCAATGCACAACTCACCACGTTCGTGTCGAGCCTGATGGTGCTCGATGCCGTGGAGCGACTGGGCATCGAGCCGAGCTTCTGCGCCGGCCACAGCCTCGGCGAGTACACGGCCCTCACCGCAACCGGTGCGCTCGGCTTCGACGAAGGGGTGCGGCTCGTGTGCGAGCGCGCCGACGCGATGCACGACGCCGGGTCAGAGAACCCGGGCACCATGGCGGCGGTGCTGGGGCTCGACGACGACCAGGTCGAGATCGCCTGCCGGCGAGCCGACAGCGACGTGTGGGTGGCGAACTTCAATGCACCCGGCCAGGTGGTCATCGCCGGGTCGCCCGAAGGCGTGGCCGCGGCCAGCGCCGTGGCGAAGGAACTCGGCGCGAAGAAGGTCATGCCGCTGCAGGTGTCGGGGGCGTTCCACACCCCGTTCATGGGTCCGGCCCGCGACCGGTTGCGCAAGGCCATCGCCGACGCCAACCCCCGCGACACCGAAGTGCCGGTGGTGTCCAACGTCGACGCACTGGCGCACGACGCGGGCAGCGAGTGGACATCGCTCCTGTCGGCCCAGCTCGTGAGCCCGGTGCGATGGAAGCACTGTTTGCTCACGCTGGCCGAGCAGGGAGTGGTCGACTTCGCCGAGCTCGGCCCGGGCGGTGTGCTCACGGGCATGGCCAAGCGCACGGTCGAAGGGGCGCGCACCATCAGCATCGCCACACCGGAGGAGCTCGACAAGCTGCTCGAGTGGGTCAACGCCGGATCACCGCTCACCACCCAGCACGAGGGCGAGCACCTGTTCGCCAGCGAGCGACTCGTGGTGTCCCCTGCCGCCGGCGTGTTCACACCGATCGGCGAGGTGCACGACGGTGGCCGCATCGAGGTGGGCACCGTGCTCGGTCACGTCGGTGACACCGAGGTGCGGTCGGCCTTCGCCGGCGTCCTGCAGAGCTACATCGCCGTGGCCGGCGAGCGGGTCACCCTGCGCCAGCCCATCGCCTGGTTGAGGACCCTCTGATGCCCACCATCCCGCCCAACGTGCGCGGCGCCGTCATCACCGGCTGGGGCACCGCCCTGCCGCCGAAGGTGATCACCAACCACGATCTCGAGCAGACCATCGACACCACCGACGAGTGGATCACCGAGCGCACCGGCATCAAGGAGCGGCGCGTCGGCGGCACCACCGTGGGGTTGTCGGTCGAGAGCGGCCGTGCGGCCATCGAGATGTCGGGTGTCGACCCTGCATCCATCGATGCGCTCGTGCTGGCCACCACCACGCCCGATCGGTGCGTGCCCGCCAGTTCGGCGACGGTGCAGCACGAACTGGGCCTGCGGTGCGGTGCGTTCGACATCAACGCAGCATGCAGTGGCTTCGTGTACGGCCTGGTGCAGGCCCACGGGCTCATCGCCATGGGCGCGAAGAAAGTGCTGGTCATCGGCACCGACACCCTGGCCCGCATCACCGACTGGGACGATCGCAACACCGCCATCCTGTTCGCCGATGGCAGCGGCGCCGTCGTGCTCGAGGCGGTCGAGGGACACGGGCAGCTGCTCGGCTGGGACCTCGATGCCGACGGCTCGGCCGAACGGTTCCTGTACGCCGACATCGGCGACACCATCCACATGGACGGCAAGGAAGTGTTCCGCCGCGCCGTGCGCATCATGGTCGACTCGGCCACGAAGTCGATGCAGCACGCAGGGGTCACCGCCGACGACATCGCACTCGTGGTGCCGCACCAGGCCAACGTGCGCATCATCCAGTCGGCGTGCGACAAGCTCGGTATCCCGATGGAGCGCGCCGCCACGGTGCTGCACCGCACGGGCAACACCTCGTCCGCGTCCATCCCGCTGGCCTTGGCCGATGCGCTCGACGCCGGTCGGGTGCGCCAGGGCGACCTGGTGCTGCTGGTCGGGTTCGGTGCGGGCATGACCGCCGCGAGCGCCATCCTCCAGTGGGGCGGCGGTACCGACTCGGCGGTGCTCGCGTGAGCCGCGTCGTCCTGGTCACCGGCGGTTCGCGTGGCATCGGGCTGGCGTGCGCCCAGCGGTTCGCCGCGCTCGGCGACAAGGTCGCCGTCACGTACCACAGCTCGCCGCCGCCCGAGGGATTCTTCGGCGTGCAGTGCGACGTCACGTCCACCGAGTCGGTCGAGGCCGCATTCGCTGCGATCGAGGCGGAGTTCGGGCCGGTCGAGATCCTCGTGTCCAACGCCGGCGTCACCCACGACGGGCTGTTGCTGCGCATGAAGGAGACCGACTTCACGTCGGTCGTCGACGCCAACCTCACTGCGGCGTTCCGGGTCACCAAGCGGGCGTCGCAGGGCATGTTGCGGGCACGGCGCGGACGCATCGTGCTGATGTCGTCGGTGGTCGGGCTGCTCGGATCGGCCGGCCAGGCCAACTACGCCGCGTCGAAGGCCGGCCTGGTGGGGTTCGCCCGATCGGTGGCGCGTGAGCTCGGCTCGCGTGGCATCACGTGCAACGTCGTCGCACCCGGTCCGGTGGCCACCGACATGACCGCCGCCCTCGGTGAGGCCCGGCTCGCCGAGCTCACGGCGGCCGTGCCACTGGGTCGGATGGCGTCGCCCGACGAGATCGCCGGCGTGGTGGCCTTCCTGGCCTCCGACGACGCCGCGTACATCACCGGGGCGGTCGTCCCGGTCGATGGTGGCCTGGGCATGGGCCACTAACATCAACCTCTCACACTCACAAGGAGACCAATTCGTGGATCAGGAACTGTTCGCTCGTTTCAAGAAGTGCGCCGTGGACGTGCTGTCCGTCGACGAGAGCAAGGTGGTTCCCGAGGCCAAGTTCGGCGACGACCTCGACGCCGACAGCCTCGACCTGGTCGAGCTCGTGATGGCACTCGAGGAGGAGTTCGGCGTGGAAGTGCCGGAAGAAGACCTCGAGGGCGTGGAGACCGTCGGTCAGGCGTTCGACCTGGTCGTCGGCAAGCTCTGATGCCCGCCCCCGCCCTGCGCTCGCAGGGGCGCCGGGTGGCCATCACCGGATACGGCGTCGTCGCGCCGTGCGGGCTCGGCAAGCAGGCCTTCTGGCAGGGACTCAACGGTCCCGGCCTCACATCGGGCCGTGCCGTCGAGATCGCCGACTGGGACGCCACCCCGTACTTCGCCAATCCGAAGGAAGCCCGGCGGGCCGACCGCGTCGAGCAGTTCGCCCTCGCGGCGGCCATGGAGTGCTTCGAGCAGTCCGGCCGCCCGGCGGTCGACGACGCGCGCATCGGCACCATCTTCGCCACCGGCGTGGGTGGCCTGCGGTCCACGGAAGAACAGATCCAGGTGCTGCTCGAGAAGGGTGAGCGGCGCGTGTCGCCGTTCACCGTGCCGATGATGATGCCCAACGCCCCCGGCGCGGCCATCTCCATGCGGTACGGCCTGAAGGGCCCGAACGAGACCATCTGCACGGCGTGTGCGGCTTCCACGCACGCCATCGGCTATGCCGCACGCATGATCGCGTGGGGCATGATCGACGCCTGCGTCACCGGCGGCAGCGAGAGCGCCGGCGGCCCCATCGGCCTGGCGTCGTTCGGCAACATGACGGCGCTCAGCACGGCAGGCATCAGCACGCCGTTCTCCCCCGATCGCGACGGGTTCGTGCTCGGTGAGGGGGCCGCCGTGTTCATGCTCGAGGAATGGGAGTCCGCCGTTGCTCGCGGCGCCACCATCGTCGGCGAAGTGCTCGGCGCGGCGTCGAACGCCGATGCCCACCACATCACGGCACCGGCACCGGGTGGCACGGGCGCCATCGCGTGCATGCAACTCGCCTTGGCCGATGCGGGTCTCAGCCCGGCCGACATCGGACAGATCAACGCCCACGGCACCTCCACCCCGCTGAACGACGCCGCCGAGAGCGCCGCCGTCACCGCGGTGTTCGGTGCGAGCGCGGTGCCGGTCACCTCCACCAAGGGGGTCACCGGCCATGCGCTCGGTGCGGCAGGTGCGCTGGAGGCGGCGGCGCTGCTGCTCAGCTTCGAGCACGCCCTCATCCCGCCCACGGCGAACACCACGGTGCTCGACGAGGGCTTCGAGATCGATCTGGTGATGGGCGCGGCCCGTCCGTGGTCCCCCGGGCCGGCGATGAGCAACAGCCTCGGCTTCGGTGGTCACAACGGGTCGATCATCCTCGGCCCTGCGGCCTAGGCGTCGACCAGCACGAACATCAGGTCGCACTCGCAGGCGACCTCACCACGCAGCAGTGCCCTGCCCGAGCCCTTGCCGGCGCGCGCCGACATGCGGCCGAGTTCGACGACGAGTTCGAGCGTGTCGCCGGGGCCGACCTGGCGGCGGAAGCGCGCCCCGTCGAGGCCACCGAACAGCGGCAGCTTGCCGGCGAAGCGTTCGTCCTGCAGCACGGCGATGGCGCCGACCTGGGCGATCGCCTCGCACATCAGCACCCCCGGCAGGGTGGGTCGGCCCGGGAAGTGACCGGCGAAGAACCACTCCTCGCCGGTGAGGTGCCAACGGCCCGTGGCCGACTGGCCCGGCACCAGTGCGGTGACCTCGTCGACGAACAGGAACGGCGGGCGGTGCGGCAGCACCGAGGCGGGTGCGGGGAAGGCGCTCATCGACCCAGCGCCTCGAGCAACTTGACCGGGGTGTCCTTCGGGCTGATCTTGTACCAGGCCTGCTCGACGGTGCCGTCGGCGGCGATGAGGAACGCCGAGCGCAGGATGCCCATGTAGGTCTTGCCGTAGTTCTTCTTCTCCTGCCAGACGCCGTAGGCCTCCGCGACCGCGTGGTCGGTGTCGGCGAGCAGTGGATAGCCGAGTTCGTACTTCGCGTCGAACTTGGCCTGCGCCGTCGGCACATCGGGACTGAGACCGATGATCGCGGTGTCGCCCACCTCACCGGCCACGTCGCGCAGGGCGCACGCCTGCTGCGTGCAGCCGGGGGTGTTGGCCTTCGGATAGAAGAAGATCAGCACCCGGCGGCCACGGTAGGTGTGGAGATCGACCGTCTCGCCGTGCTGATTCGTCAAGGAAATGGGCGGTGCGTCCTGACCGGGAGTGAGCATGCGGGCGAGTGTACCCGATGCACCTGCCGCGGTCACCACCCAGAGTGTTCATCTCGCTACTCGGAAAACATCGTCAAGACTCTTGCAAGATGCTGCACGCGCCGTGATATGGTGACGGAGCGTGACCGAACTTGAGGAAATCAACTCGGTCTCGTGAGACTTCTTTCCCGCGAAACAGAAGGGCGATCGCATGCACCGGGTCATCGGCGGCGTCAAGTGATCTCAGCCACGGCGAAGGCCGTGGCCTGAGAACCCACCTCGAGGACGGGCGTGGGCGTGATAGTGCGTAGGAATGCTGCGCATGTTCTCGTCCACCCAAGGTTCGAACTCGTAGTGGGAACCGACCACCTCGCGTAAGCGAGCGAGCAACACGATCCGAATCTCCTCCGGGGGATTCGGATCGTGTCGTTTCCAGACCACCATCGGCACCCAGCACGACTCGCACTCGGCCACCCAGCACAGGTCGTCCTCGTGGAACCGCTCGGTCAGCGGGGCGGCCTCGCACAGCTCGCAGGTGGGGTCGTGCTCCATGTCCCCCATCATCGCCCATCGGGAGGAAAACGCGAAAGGAGGGCCCGAAGGCCCTCCTTTCGTTCCGGGGAGGAACAGCGTGTGCGTCAGAGCGCCGAGACGTCGAGGCCCGGCGGCAGGATGACGGCGTCGATGACGTGGATCACACCGTTCGACGCCATCACGTCGGTGGCGATCACGGTGGCCGAGTCGTTCAGCTTCACGGTGCCACCGTCGACGGTGACGGTGATGGGCGAACCCTCGACGCTGGGCACGTCGCCGGCAGCCACGTCGGCAGCCATCACGGCACCCGACACCACGTGGTAGGTGAGGATCTGGACGAGGACGTCCTTGTTCTCCGGGAGGAGCAGCTTGTCGACCAGGCCGGCGGGCAGCGCAGCGAACGCGTCGTTGGTGGGCGCGAACACGGTGAACGGGCCGGGGCCCTGCAGCGTCTCGACCAGGCCGGCGGCGCCGACGGCGGCCACGAGCGTGGAGAAGTCGGGGTTGCCGCTGGCGACGTCGACGATGGTGCCGGGCTCCTCGGTCATGCCGGCCGTGGTCTCGCTGGCAGCAGCGGTCGTCTCGGCGGCCGCAACGGTGGTCTCGACAGCAGAGTTGTCGTCCTCGCCGCAGGCGGCGAGCACGAGCGAGGCGGCAACGGCGGCGATGGTGAAGGCACGCAGCTTCATCTGGATCTCCTTGGGGGTTCACGGACCCCGGAGCGGGGCCTCATGTACCGTTCGGAGCCCTCACCGACCTGGATGGGTCATTTAGGAGTAATTTCTCCGGCGTCGAGCGCGGCACGCACCTCGGCCACGTACTCCCCTGCTGCGTCGGCCCCCGACTCGAGGATTCGGCGCACCACCGAGGCGCCCATCACCACGCCGTCGGCCACCCGACAGGCCTCCACCGCCTGCTCGGCGTTCGACACGCCCACCCCCACCAGCACGGGCACGTCGGTGACGGCCTTCAACCGCGACGCGAGTGCGGTGGCCGTGCCGGCGAGCGCCGCACGCTCGCCGGTGACACCCAGCAGGCCCACGCTGTACACGAAGCCACGGGCACGGGCGCACACGCGGGGCAGGCGGTCGTCGGGCGCGGTCGGGGCGGCGAGCATGACCGTCTCGATGCCGGCGCCGTCGGCGGCCTCGCACCACGGACCGCTCTCCTCGAGCGGCAGATCGGGCACGATGCACGCCACGATGCCGGCGTCGGCCAACGACGCGGCGAACCGTGCGTGCCCGGCGTGATGCACCGTGTTGTAGTACAGCATCACGGCCAACGGCACCTGGACGTCGAGTTCGCGCACCTCCTGGAGGATGCTCACCGGTGTCGCGCCCTGCTCGAGCGCCATCTGCGACGCCTGCTGGATGACCGGGCCATCCATCACCGGATCGCTGAACGGGATGCCGATCTCCACGGCGTCGGCGCCGGCTGCCACCACGGCGCGCACGGCGTCCTGCCAACCGGCGAGCCCGCCGGTCACGTACGGCACCAGCAACTTGCGCCCTGCGGCACGCGTGGCCCGGAACTGCGTCTCCATCACACCGCTCATCGGCCGAGCACGTCCATCATCTGACCGACGTCCTTGTCGCCACGGCCGCTGAGGTTCATCAACACCGTCTGGCCCTGCATCTCGGGTGCAGCGCGCACGATCCAGGCCAACGCGTGCGCACACTCGAGCGCCGGGATGATGCCCTCGGTGCGGGCGAGCAACTGGAACGCCTCGATGACCTCGGCATCGGTGACGTTGGGATACTCGGCGCGGCCGATGGACGCGAGGTACGAGTGCTCGGGGCCGACGCCCGGGTAGTCGAGACCGGCGCTGATGCTGTGCGCCTCCTGCACCTGGCCGTACTCGTCCTGCATCAAATAGCTGCGCATGCCGTGCACCACGCCCGGCTGAGCGCGGGTGACCGCGGCACCGCCGGCGGGCTCCACGCCGATGAGGCGACTTCGGTCGTCGAC
>SXKB01000122.1 GCA_005778215.1 Actinomycetota bacterium
ATCTGCGGTGGTGCGTTCGCCGGTCTCGAGCAGATCATCGAGGGCCGCATCGGCCATCGCGGCATGGGCTTCAACAGCACCGTGCGCAGCAAGAACGAGCGCGACCCGGGCGAACTGTTCGCCCAGGTGCAGCCCGAGGACCTGCTGAAGTTCGGCATGATCCCCGAGTTCATCGGGCGTCTGCCGATGAGCGGCGCTGTCAGCAGCCTCGACCGCGAGGCGCTGGTGAAGATCCTCGTCGAGCCCAAGAACTCGTTGGTGAAGCAGTACCGCAAGATGTTCGAGTTCGAGGACGTCGAGCTCGACTTCACTCGTGAGGCGCTCGACGCCATCGCCGATCAGGCGTTGGCGCGGGGCACCGGTGCCCGTGGTCTGCGCGCCATCCTCGAGGAGGTGCTGCTCAACACGATGTACGACCTGCCCGGTCGCAGCGACGTGGGCAGCGTCGTCATCGATGCCGACACGGTGGCCACCAAGGTCGCCCCCACGCTCACCCCGCGCGAACCGGTCACCAAGCGGCCGCGCCGCCAGGCGAGCTGACCCGGCGTTCGCGCCGATGCGAGTGAGCTGATGAGTTACCAGGACGCGCTCGACTACCTCGACGCGCACGCGAGTTACGAGACCACGGGTCGCATCGAGTCGCCGACGCTCGAGCGCATGCGCAGCCTCGTGGCGGCGATGGGCGACCCGCAGTCGGCGTATCCCGTCATCCACGTCACGGGCACCAACGGCAAGGGTTCCACGACGCAGATGATCACCCGGCTGCTGATGGCGCACGGGCTGACGGTGGGCACCTACACCAGCCCGCACCTCGAGCGGCTGAACGAGCGCATCAGCGTGAACGCCGAACCCATCCCCGACGACGACTTCGCCGAGCAGATCGCCGCAGTGGCCGATCTCGAGGTGCTCACCGGCGTGCGCCCGTCGTACTTCGAAGCACTCACGGCTGCCGCGTACCGCTGGTTCGCCGATGTCGCCGTCGACGTGGCGGTCATCGAAGTGGGGCTGCTCGGTCGCTGGGACGCCACGAACGTGTGCGACGCGCAGGTGGCGGTCATCACCAACATCGGTCTCGACCACACCGAGTTCGCCGGTCCCACGCGTGCTCACATCGCGCAGGAGAAGTCGGGCATCATCAAGCCGGGCAGTGCCGTGGTGGTGGGGGAGACCGACCCCGAGTTGGTGCAGGTGTTCCGTGAGGCGGGTGGCGCCAGCCTGCTGGTGCGCGGCGACGACTTCGACGTGCTCGAGCAGCAGCTCGCACTCGGCGGCCGCATGGTCGACCTGCGCACACCCACCACCATCTACCCCGAGGTGTTCGTGCCGCTGCACGGTCGCCATCAGGCCGACAACGCCGCCATCGCCCTCACGGCGGTGGAGGCGTTCTTCGCCGCCCCGGTGCCGGGCGACATCGTGAGCGAGGGCTTCGCCCAGGCCGTGATGCCCGGGCGGTTCGAGGTGATGGGCCATCAGCCGCTCGTCATCGTCGACGGCGCCCACAACCCCGCCGGTGCCGACTCGTGCTCGTCGGTGTTCTTCGACGACTTCGACCCCGCCGGTCGGCGGTTGCTCGTGGTGGGCTGCCTCCGTGGGCGCGACCCGCGCGAGATGCTGGCCGCACTGCGCGCCGACGAGTTCGACGTGGTGTTCACGTGCACGGCACCCAGCCCGCGTGGCCTGCCGGCCGACGAGCTCACCGCCGCCGCACGCGACATCGGCTGCGACGACCTGGCTCAGGCCGAGACGGTGGAGGAAGCCATCGACATGGCCCGTGCCGATGCCATGGCCGAGGACGCCATCGTGGTGACGGGGTCGCTGTACATCGTCGGTGCGGCTCGGCCGTACCTGCGCGACGTGCTGCGCTGACCGGCCGATAGCCTTGCCCGCCATGTCCGACCGTACCCTCGTCCTGCTCAAGCCCGATGCCGTGAAGCGCAAGCTCACCGGCCAGATCATCGCCCGCATCGAGGCCAAGGACCTCACCATCGTCGCGATGGACCTGCGCCAGCTCGACGAGGACACCTTGTCGAAGCACTACGCCGAGCACGTGGGCAAGGGCTTCTACGCCGACCTCGTCGCGTTCATGAGCAGCGGCCCCGTGGTGGCCATGGTCGTCGAAGGCCCCGAGGACACCTGGGAAGTGATGCGCACGCTGATGGGCAGCACCAACTCGCGCAAGGCCGCCGGTGGCACCATCCGTGGCGACCTCAGCGCCTCGTTCACCGAGAACCTCATCCACGGCAGCGACTCGCTCGAGTCGGCCGAGCGTGAGATCGGGATTTTCTTCCCGAATCTGTAACAAAGGTCGGTCCCGCTACACTGGCTCGTCATGTTCATGCCGAGTTCAGGAGGCCATTGATGGCTCGTAGCAATCCGCTGGCACTCGGCCGCGACCTCGCGATCGACCTCGGCACCGCCAACACCCTCATCTACGCGCGCGGCCAAGGGGTCGTGCTGAACGAGCCCTCCGTGGTGGCCATCGACGTCACCGACGGTCGGCCCGTCGCCGTCGGCCTCGAGGCCAAGCGCATGATGGGGCGCACCCCTGGGCGCATCAAGACCATCCGCCCCTTGAAGGACGGTGTCATCGCCGACTTCGAGGTGTGCGAGAAGATGCTCCGCTACTTCATCCAGAAGGTGCACGCCAGCCGCTGGAGCAAGCCGCGCATGGTGATCTGCGTGCCCTCGGGCATCACCGGTGTCGAGCAGCGCGCCGTGCAGGACGCCGCCGAGTACGCCGGCGCGCGCAAGCCGGTGCACATCATCGAGGAGCCCATGGCCGCGGCCATCGGTGCCGACATGCCCGTGCACGAGCCGAGCGGCAACATGATCGTCGACATCGGCGGCGGCACCACCGAGGTGGCCGTCATCTCGCTCGGCGGCATCGTCACCGCCCAGTCGGTGCGTGTGGCCGGCGACGAACTCGACGACGCCGTGCTGCAGTACGTGAAGAAGGAGTTCTCCCTCGCGATCGGTGACCGCACCGCCGAGGAGATCAAGATCCACATGGGTTCGGCATGGCCGCTCGACGACGAGCTCACCGCCGACATCCGCGGCCGCGACCTCATCAGTGGCCTGCCGCGCACCATCCCGCTCACCACCGAGCAGGTGCGCGAAGCCCTTTCCGAGCCGGTTTCTGCCATTGTCGATGCCGTGAAGACCACGCTCGACCGCACGCCGCCCGAACTGGCAGCCGACATCATGGAACAGGGCATCATGCTCACCGGTGGTGGCGCCCTCCTCGCCGGCCTCGATCGCCGCCTGTCGCACGAGACGGGTATGCCCATCAACATCGCGCGCGATCCGCTGTTCAGCGTGGTCATCGGTTCCGGCCGTGCGCTCGAGAACATCGATGCGATGCGGGGGCTGATGTCGCTCGGTGGCGACGAATAAGCCTCGGCGGTCCCCAGCATGTTCTCAGGCCTGAGTCGCCGCAGGGTGCTCCTGCTCGTGGTGCTCACGTGCGTGTTGCTCATCACGCTCGACAAGTCCGGCAACCCCGTCATCGGGCGTGTCCGGTCGGTGTTCGCGCGCGTCGTGCAACCCATCGACACCGCGGTGGAGGCGGTGGCGTTGCCCATCGAGCGCGCCTGGAACGGCATCGCCAACTACGACGACCTCGAGCGTGAGAACGAGGCGCTCTGGGACCAGATCCAGCACATGAAGGGCAACGACGTCGAGGCCCGCTCGGCCGTGCTGGAGTACCGCGAGCTGCTGAAGCTGAACCAGTTGACGTCGAAGTTCCAGTACGACACCGTGGCCGCGCAGGTGGTGGGCGACTCGCCGAGCAACTTCCAGAACACCGTGGAGATCAGCGTCGGTTCGGCCCAGGGCGTGGGCATCGGCATGCCGGTCACCGATGGTGCGGGTCTCATCGGCCGCATCACGAAGGTGTTCCCCGACCGCAGCATCGTGCTGCTCATCACCGATCCGCAGTTCTCGGTGCCCGCTCAGGTGCTCAGCACGCCGGGTGTCGACCCGACCGGCACCACGCAACCGACGCAGAGCACCACGCTGTCGGGCATTCCGGAGAGCGATCTCACCAGCAGCACCACGTCGAGCACCAGCACCACCACCACGCAGCCGTTGCCGCCGGAGCTGACGCCCATCGAGAGCTCCACCAGCAGCACCCAGGCGCCCACCGGCAACAATGCCACCACCTCACCGGCCACCACCACCACGATCGTGGAAGTGGTGCGCGAGACCGGCCTGTTGGAAGGGCAGGGCAACGACAAGCCGATGTTGTTGCGCTTCGTCGACACCACGTCGTCGGTCACCAACGTGAAGGTCGGGGCCATCGTCGACACAGCCGGCGGCAACAGCGGTCTCGCCCCGCAGGGCATCCCCATCGGCATCATCACCAAGGTGCAGAAGCAGACCGGCAGCAGCAGCGCGCTGGTGGAGGTCACGCCGAACGCGAGTCTGAAGCGGCTCAACTTCGTGGCCGTGGTGCTGTTCCAGCCGAACCCCTCCGCCATCGGGAAGTAGCCCGTGCGGAACATCATCTTCGGACCGCTGCTGCGCCTGGTGCCGGTCGGGCTCATCGCCCTGTCCATCCAGCGCGTCGTGTTCGCGAACCATCCCGTCGGCGACATCAAGCTGCAGTTCGTGCTGGCGCTGGTGGTGGCGGCAGGTGCAGGTGGTGGCTCCGATCGTGGTGCCGTGGCCGGATTCGTGCTCGGCCTGTTGTACGACGCCAGCGGCAACACGCCGCTCGGGCTGATGGCCCTGTCGTACGGTCTCGCCGGCATGACCGCCGGCTACGTGCACAGCTTCACCCCGGATCCGCAGTGGTGGTTGGCATCGATCTTCGCCTTCTTCGGTGCGGCGGTGGGGGAGGCCGCGATCCCTGCGGCCGAGGTCATCACGGGTGAGGACGGGTGGATCACCACCGACATCTGGGTCACCGTGGTGGTGGTGGCCGGGTTCGCCGCAGTGATGTGCCCGCTGCTCATGCCCATCGGCCGATGGATGATGGGTGTGAAGCGCAAGAAGTGGAAGGCGATGCTGGAATGACCGGCGTCACCCGCCCCGCGCGCCCCGTTTCGTCATCGAATCGACAAGAATGTCGCCATGGCCGTTGACAAGCGTTCTGCCCGCCTGGGCGTGCTCGCCACCGTGTCACTGCTCCTCATCGGACTGCTCGGCGCGCGCCTGTGGTTCCTCCAGGGCGTGAAGGCCGAGGAGTACCAGGCCACCGTCACGGCGGCCAAGACCCGCGAGGTGTACATCCCGCCCGAGCGCGGCCGCATCTTCGACGCCGACGGGCGTGTGCTGGCCGACAACCAGCGCGTGCTCACCGTCACCGTCGAGTGGAACGTGGTGCGCAACAAGAAGAACCGTCTCGCGCTGTTCGAGCGCCTCTCCGGGCCGCTCGACACCCCGGTCGACGACCTGATGCGTCGGTACGACCCGTGCTATCCGGCCACGAAGTGCGACAGGAAGCAGCAGTTCGACTCGTTGCTGCCGTTGCCGTTGAAGGAGGACGTCGACGAGGAGACCGTGGCGTTCCTGAAGGAACGCAGCGAGGACTATCCCGGTGTCGACGTGGTCGAGCAGTGGAAGCGTGTGTACCCGTATGCGCCCTTGGCGGCACACGTGGTGGGCTTCATGGGCGCCATCAACGCCGACAACCTCGACAGCTATCTGGCGCAGGGCTACAAGCGCAACGAACGCGTCGGCCAGTTCGGCGTGGAGTTGAGCATGGAACGCGAGCTGCACGGCCAGTGGGGCAAGCGCGTCTACGAGGTCGATGCATCGGGTGCCATCGTGCGCGAGATCGTCGACGAACGCATCGAGCCGGTGGCGGGTTTCGACGTGCAGCTCAGCGTCGACCTCGACATCCAGCAGTACGCCGAGCAGGCACTGCAGACCGAGCTGCGGTTGCGCCGCAACCTGCCCACCGATCTGGCCATCAACGACTCGGCGCCGCACAACCCGTGCGACATCAAGACCAACTGCGAGACCCGCGTCTATCAGCGCACGCTGCCCGACGGCTCGAAGGAGGACTACCCCGAGTGGGTGCAGCACAAGGCGCCCGCTGGCTCGGTGGTGGTGATGAACCACGACAACGGGCAGATCCTCGCGATGGCCAGCTATCCCACGTTCGACAACCGCTGGATGGAGAGCGGCATCGGTGGCACGAAGTACAAGCAACTGTTCCCCAGCACCAACCCCGACGGCACCAAGATCGACCCCGATCAGTCGATCCTGGTGAACCGGGCGGTGCAGGGCAACTACAACCTCGGCTCCACCATCAAGCCGTTCATCGCCTGGTCGGCCATGCACGCCGGTCTCATCGACGCCAACACCGTGTGGCGCGACGAGGGCACCTACACGCTGCAGTCGATCGACCCGAGCGATTGTCAGCAGAACGGCGGCATCGCACGCTGCATCTTCAAGAACGCCACGAACAAGCGCACCCAGTTGCCCAGCAAGTACGGCGACGTCACGGTGAGCGATGCGCTCGCGGTGTCGTCCGACACGTTCTTCTACCATCTCGGTGAGCAGTTCTGGCAGCTCTCCGAGGACCTCGCCGACCAGCAGAGTCTGCTCAAGCAGAACCTCGAACGGTTCGGGTTCGGCAGCAAGACGGGGGTGCAGTTGCCGTTCGAATGGAAGGGCCGCATCCCCGACGACGCAGTGAAGAAGGCCCTCGTCGACAAGGGTGTGCTGGCCAAGGGTGAGGTGCCGCGTCTGGTGGTGGGTGACAACGTGCAGGTGGCCATCGGTCAGGGCCTCATGGCCGCGACGCCGATCCAGATCGCCGATGCCTACGCCGCGATCGCGAACGGCGGCTTCCTGCTGCAGCCCACCATCGTGAAGGCCATCTGGGCGCCGCTCACGCCCGACGCCAGCCCGGGCGTGGCCGACCTGCGCGCCGGCGAGATTCGGCAGTCGTTCGACAAGCCGGTCGTGCGCGACCAGCTCGAGATGCCCGGCGAGGTGCTGCTGCCCATCGTCGAAGGACTCAAACGAGTGATCCGCGGCCGCGGCACCACCGACCAGAGCGGCTTCTACCACTCCACCACGGGCGAGTCGCTCTTCAAGAACTTCCCCGTCGACATCGCCGGCAAGACGGGTACTGCGCAGGGCGCGGCCACGCTGCCGTGGAACGACTCGTCGGCGTTCGGTGCGTTCTCCCTGGAGGAGGACCTGCCGTACACGATCTTCTCGTACCTCGAGAAGAGTGGCTACGGCTCGAAGGCCGCGGCGCCGGTCACCAAGTGCGTGTTCCTGGCGCTCGCCGGGGAGATCACCCCCGACCCGGTGTTCGCCAGCGATCCGCTCGACCTGAACTCCACGGTGCCCGCACCGGAGATGAACCTGGCCGACACCTCCTGCCTCACCGGCTCGGCCGGTGTGCGCGACTGAGGTTTCCGTGGCCCTCAGCTTCATGCACCGCAAGCCCGACTCGGGGCTCGGCAACATCAAGAGCAGCCCGTCGGCGCCCAGCCGCAACATCGACTACGTGCTGTTGTTCGCCCAGGGTGCGCTCAGTGTCATCGGGCTGCTGGTCATCTACTCGGCGTCGCACACGAAGTTCCCCGACCCGTTCCTGTTCGTCACCCGCCAGGAGATCTTCCTCATCGTCGCCGTCCTCGTGATGGTGGTGGTGATGTCGTTCGACTACGAGTGGTGGAAGGACCATGCGCGGTTCCTGTACGGGTTCACACTGATGCTGCTCACGCTCATCGCGCTGATGAACCTGTTGAAGGTGCGCGGCAACGAGACCGTGCTGAGCTTCGACCTCGGCCCGTTGAACCTGCAGCCCGCCGAGTTCGCGAAGTTCACGACGCTGCTGATGGTGGCGTCCTACCTGTCGGAGGACCGCAGCGACGAACTGCCGTACCACCGCTTCATCGTGGGTCTGATGATCGTGGGCGCCCCGACGGCGCTCATCATCATCCAGCCCGACCTCGGGTCGGCGTCGGTGCTCATCGCGATGGTGATGGGCATCATGCTCGTGGCCGGCGCCAAGCTGCGGTACATCTTCATGATCACCGTGTTGTCGGTGGCCACCGTGGCGGCCGCCGTGGTCACCGGCGTGGTGAACGAATACCAGTTGCGCCGGTTCACCGCATTCTTCAACCAGAACTCACGCGACCCCGACCTTGCCGACGTGCTGTACCAGGGTCGTAACGCCATCCGGGCCCTCGCCACCGGCGGCATCACCGGCAAGGGCTGGCTCGAGGGGCCGATCACCAATGCGAAGCGCGACATCCCGGTGCAGTGGGCCGACTTCCCGTTCTCGGCGGTGGGGGAGCAGTTCGGCCTCATCGGTTGTGCCGTGCTCATCGGCCTGTACGCCCTGATGCTGTTGCGCATCTGGCGCATCGCCCATCTGTCCCGCGACCTGCTCGGCACCTACCTGTGCGTCGGCGTGTTCGCGATGCTGCTGTGGCAGATCTTCCAGAACATCGCGATGACCATCGGCGTGATGCCCATCACCGGCCTCCCACTCCCGTTCATCAGCTACGGCGGCTCCGGCGTGGTGACGTTCTTCGCCCTGATGGGGCTGGTGCAGAACGTCCACATGCGCCGCTACCGCTGACCGCATCCCCGGCCGGGGTTGGCAGGGTCCTGCGTGTGGCAGCGGTCACCGGGTAGGCTGTGGACAACATGACTTCTCTCTGGGCGCGGGTCGAACCGCTCCTGGCTCGGGTCCAAAAACCTGCCCGTTACATCGGGTGCGAGGACGGCGCCATCACCCCCCGGCATGCGCCCGGCAAGGTGTCCTGGCTGCTCGCCTACCCCGACACGTACGAAATCGGTTTGCCCAACCAGGGGCTCCAGATCCTCTACGAAATCCTGAACGAGCGCGACGACGCTGTCGCTGAGCGCACGTACGCGCCCTGGAACGACCTCGAGACCCTGATGCGCCAACGCGGCGTGCCGCTGTTCTCGGTCGACACGCACCGTGCGGCCGGCGACTTCGACCTGCTCGCGTTCGGCCTGGCCGCCGAACTCGTCTACACCAACGTCATCAACATGATCGACCTCGCGGGCGTGCCCGTGCGGTCGGCGCACCGCGACGAGTCGCACCCGCTGGTGGTGCTGGGCGGTCACTGTGCGTTCAACCCCGAGCCGCTGGCCGACTTCGTCGACCTGGTGGTGCTGGGCGAGGGCGAAGAGGTCATCGGCGAGATCACCGAGGTGGTGCGCGACTGGAAGGCCTCGGGCCGCACCCCGGGCAGCCGCGAGGGCGTGCTGCGCGAGCTCAGCAAGGTGCCGGGCGTGTACGCCCCGGCGATGTACGAGGTGGAGTACGACGGCCCGGCCCTGCGTGCGGTGACCCCGAAGTACGCCGACGTACCTGCCGTGGTGCACAAGCGCACCATCGCCGATCTCGGCCAGTGGCCGTACCCGAAGAGCCCGCTCGCGCCGCTCACCGAGGTGGTGCACGACCGGCTCGCCGTCGAGGTGTTCCGCGGCTGCACCCGTGGTTGCCG
>SXKB01000123.1 GCA_005778215.1 Actinomycetota bacterium
AGCGACGTGAGGTACGCCCACAGTGCATCGATCTGCTCAGCGAGCGCGTCGAGGTCGCCGGAGTTGTCGACCACGAACGTGGCCGTGGCCAGCCGCTGCCGACGCGTCGCCTGCTTGCCGATGCGCGCCATCGCGTCGCCCTCGTCGAAGCCGCGGTAGCGCACCAGCCGCTCGACCTGCACCTCGGTGGGCACGTCGACCACGATGACGCCCTGCAACCCTTCGCGAGGGTTCTCGGTCAGCAATGGGATGTCCATCACCACCACGCGATCGGTGTCGCGCTGGGCCATCACCCGCGCGTTCATCTCGGCGCCCGCCGCAGGGTGCACGATCTTGTTCAGGTCCTTCAGCGCCTCCGGGTCGCTGAACGCCACGGCGGCCACGGCGGCGCGGTCGAGCGAACCGTCGGCGGCGATGACCTGCGCCCCGAACCGCTCGGCCAGCTGCTGCAGCACCGGTGAACCGGGCTGCTGCACGTCGCGCACGATGGCATCGGCGTCGACGATGACGGCGCCTCGCTCGGCGAGCGCAGCGCTCACCGTCGACTTGCCCGAACCGATTCCGCCCGTGAGGCCCACCAGGATCATGCAGTTCACGGTAGCCCGCGCCCTTCGTCAGTAGCATCACGGCGTGGCCGAAGAATTCGTGGAGCGACGTGCGACCCCTCGTACGGCGTCGTCCGAACACCACGGCGTCAGTTGGCCCCTCGTCGAGCGCCGCAAGGGTGACCGCCCGCCGCCCGGCGGCGTGGATCGTCGCGGGAGCCGGTCGGTCGACTCGTCGGCCGTCGCACCCACGCTGAACGCCGCGCCGCTGTGGCCGTTCCGCGTGGCCGCACTCGCGGGCGCACTGGTGCGCGCCGTGCCGGAGATCTCCGACGACGACTGGCCGTTGATGGTGATCACGGTGCTGGCCATCGGGTTCACCATCGTCACCTGCGTCCGACCGGCGCCGTACCGCAACGTGGTGGCCGTCCGCCGGCGCATCGTGGTGGAGCAGACCCTCAACGTCACCGCGGTGTTGCTCACGGGTGCGTGGAGTTCGCCGTTCGTGCTGTTCTTCGTGCCCACCAGCATGCTGGCAGGGTTCGCCGCCGGGGCGATGTACTCCACGTACGTGGCGGCTGCCGCAGTGGTGGTCACCACTGTGCAGCACGTCGGCGAGGTGGGCGTGCGCACCGGCTTGCAGGATGGCGCCCTGTGGGCCGGCCTGCTCGGCCTCGTCGCGTTCACCAGCGGTCTCGCCCACCGCGCCGCCGCCGACGCCGCACGCCAGCAGGCGATGGCGATGGACCGTGTCAGCCGCCTCGCCGAGGCGAACTCGTTGCTGTTCTCGCTGCAGCGCGTGGCCCAGACCCTGCCCGCCTCGCTCGACCTCGAGGAGGTGCTCGACTCCACCGTGGGCCGCTTGAAGTCGATGGTGCAGCACGACGCGCTGGCCGTGTACCTGCTCGACACCACCACCCAGCGCATGGTGCCGGCCCGCACCAACGGCGTCCCCGAGCCCCGCGCCCACGCACTCAACGCCCTGCCGCGCGGCCTGCAGATGGCGATGGACTCCCCCAAGACCGTGCGCCTCGACGACATCCCCGAGGGTCAGGGCATCGCCCCCGACAGCCACTCGGGGCTGTACGCCGCGCTGCGCACCCGCGGTGCGCTGGTGGGCATGATCGCCGTGGAGTCGGGACACGGTGCGGCGTTCGGCCAGCAGCAGGCCGAGGTGGTGCACGGCCTCTCCGAGCCGTTCGGCATCGCCATCGACAACGCCCGCATGTTCCTGCGCATCGGCACCCTCGCCGCCGACGAGGAACGCAAGCGCATCGCTCGCGACCTCCACGACCACGTCGGCTCGTCGCTGGCGATGATCGGCTTCGAGGTCGACCGTGCGATCACGATGGCGTCCAACCACGAAGAAGTCGAGCCGGTGCTGCGCGAACTCCGCGGCCAGGTGTCGGCGGTGGTCACCGACGTGCGCGACACCCTCTACGACCTGCGCACCGACGTGAGCGACACCCGCGACCTGCCGGGCACCATCAAGGAGTTCCTCGCCCGGGTGCAGCAGCGCAGCGGCATCCGCTGCACGGCCGAGGTCGACGTACCCGACCGCCTGCCGCTCATCCTCGAGCGCGAGCTGTGGCAGATCATCCGCGAGGCCATCACCAACGCCGAGCGGCACAGCAAGGCCGAGCATCTGGTGGTCACCGGCACGCAGCGCGGTGACCAGCTGATGTTCTCGGTGCGCGACGATGGTGTGGGTCTCGACGCCACCCGCGCCCGACCCGACAGCTACGGCATGATGGGCATGCGCGAGCGGGCCCATCGCCTCGATGCCGAGTTGAGCGTGCGCACGCTCGACACCGGCGGTACCGAAATGCGCATCGAACTCTCCGAAGGATCCCCACGCTGATGAGCCTCTCCGTCGTTCTCGTCGATGACCACACCATGCTGCGCCAGGGGTTGCGCCGCGCGCTGGAGGAGCTGGGCGTGAAGGTGCTCGGCGAAGCCGCCGACGGCGAGGAGGGCGTGAAGGTCAGCCTCGCCACGAAGCCCGACGTGGTGCTGATGGACGTGTCGAGGCCCGGCACCGACGGCATCGACGCCACCCGCAAGCTCGTCGGCGCCGACAACCGCATGCGCGTGGTGATGCTCACCATGCACATCGACCGCGATGTCATCGACCGCGCCATCAAGGCCGGCGCGGTCGGCTACCTCACCAAGGACGCGTCCATCACCGAGGTGCTCGAGGCCATCCGCCTCGCCGCGAACGGCGACCGGCCGATGTCGCCCCGTCTGGCCGCGGCGATGCTGACCGAGGCGAAGAACGACACCGAGTCCATCATCAGCCAGCGTGAGGAGGAGGTGCTGCAGCTCGTCGCCGACGGCTTCGGCACCACCGAGATCGCGGAGAAGCTCTACATCAGCCAGAAGACGGTGAAGAACCACCTGGCCAGCATCTACGAGAAGCTCGACGCCCGCGACCGCACCCAGGCCGTGCTGATGGCCGTGAAGATGGGCATCGTCAAACTCACCTGAAAACGGAAGAAGGGCACGGTCGCTCGGACCGTGCCCTTCTCGCGTGATCGGTGGAGATCAGGCCTCGGGGGCCTCCTCGGCGGGAGCCTCCGTGGCGGCTTCGGCCTCGGCGGCCGCAGCAGCGGCGGCCGCAGCCTCCGGGTTCTCCTGGTAGTACTCGGCCCACGCGGCTTCGCGCTCGGCGTCGTCCTGACCGGCGGTCCAGTTGCCGTGCTCGTCGATCTCGAAGTGCTGGCGGTACTCCTCGGCCAGCTCGCCGCCCTCGGCGGCCTGCTTGATCGACAGGCTGATGCGGCGACGGGCCAGGTCGAGATCGATGATCTTGACCCACAGCTCCTCGCCCGGGGTGACGACCTGCTCGGGGGCGTCGACGTGGTGCGTGGACATCTCGGAGATGTGCACGAGACCCTCGATGCCGTCGCCCACCTGCACGAAACCGCCGAACGGCACGAGCTTGGTGACACGGCCGTAGACCAGCTGGCCGACCTCGTGGGTGGAGGCGAACTCCTGCCACGGATCCTGCTGGGTGGCCTTCAGCGAGAGGCTGATGCGCTCGCGGTCGAAGTCGACGTCGAGCACCTGGACGGTGACCTTGTCGCCCACGGCCACGACGGCACCCGGGTGGTCGACGTGCTTCCACGACAGCTCGCTGACGTGGATGAGGCCGTCCATGCCGCCGAGGTCG